>JBAUTA010001369.1:0-9632 GCA_049581985.1 Kovacikia sp. | reverse complement strand
AACGGTACCAGGCCCGCGATTTTGTAGCCTAACCCGTTCAGGTAGCGGTAGTGACCAAAGGGAAAGCCGGTGCTGGTTCCCACCAGCTCACTGCTCAATGAGAGGATCATTGCAGGCAGCATAAACCCCAACCAGTTTCGCCAGCCTACCGTCCTGTAAGCATAAAGGGCAATCGTGATCGCTCCCAGCACGATATAAACCACGCCCCCTCCAGCCATGCTCCAACCAAACAGGGCTTGACCGATCGGTGGCAAGGTCGCGATAAATGCTGGATTAGGCAATACCAGCAGTAATCCTGCCAGCCCAAATACCAGCGAAACAACATGCCCAACCAGACCGATGCGCTCAACAGTAACCAAAACCTTCATGAAAACTCCTTAAAAATAGGCACTGTTAATTATGCTGATATGTAAGTTTACAAATATTCACAGGGAAATGCTGTATTTGTTTGGACTTTTATAAGAGTTGAGGGAGAGAGGGAGATGGGGGGAGGGGGCATTTCTTCCTTTCCTGCCTCTCGTTATCCAGGGTTTTCAACACTAGATTTTGCACCATGGGGTTTGGGAAGGTCGCCCCCAAGCAGGGGCTCCCCCCTTCACCCCCTTAATTTTTTTTGTCCTAGTCCTACCTGGCATTGCCAGCATCTGTCTTTGATTCAAAAGGGTTGGATCCGAATCGAGAAGTAAATGCCATTGTCCTGTAGGGTGTTGCCCTGTCTGTCGAAGGAGGTCAGAGGAAATCCCCAATCCAGACGAAAGGAGATCAAGGGATCGCGTTGCCAGCGCAGTCCCACACCGGTACTGATCAGAACCTGGGGATTGGCGATCGCAATATTGCTACTGTTCCAGAGGGTACCCAGGTCAAAAAATGAAGCCAGTTGAACCACTCCAAAATTATCTGGATCGTGAATAATCGGCAGGCGGATTTCTAGGGATCCTGCGATGCCGTTGTCTCCCACCCGTTGGTTTTGGCGATAACCCCGAACCGAGTCAATACCGCCAATGCTGAATTGCTCTAGCGGCAATAGGGAGTCGGGGCTGAGTTGGGCAGCAACCCGGGCGATCACAATCCTGTCGCTTCCCAAAGATTGCACCCATTGAAATTGCCCCACCCAACTAAAAAAGCGCCCATCGGTGCCCGTGTCATTGACAGTCGCACCCAGGATCGGGAGACCCAGGCTAAATTGCGATCGGGCCGCCAGTACCCGGCTAGGAGTCCGGCTAATCCAGTCCTGGCTGAAACGCAAAACAGTGACCCTGGATGCGCCATCTTCCGGTCCAGGCGAGAAGGAGAAGGGAATATCATTTAATAGGAAAGTTTGGCTGCGACGTACATCCACGGTTAACCCCAGGGCAAATTCATTGGTAGAGTCGCGCTGGAGGGGTTGGCGAAAGCCAAATGAAAATGTCTCGCTGTTACTGGTGATATCCAAAACCGAGAAGGGCTGCTCAATAATTTTGCTGTCATTGCGGGTATAGCGCAGACTGAGGGTGCCATCCTGCGGATTAATTGGAAATTCGTAGCCAAGCCCATACCGGTTGATGCCTGCGGTTAACTCATATTCAAAGCCGAAACGATCGCCAAACCCTAACAAATTTTCATGGGTCAAAAATGCTGTTCCACCAATAGTCCCCACACTGGGTGACTCTCGATTTTCAACCAGGAGGCCTGCATGCAGGGCAGGCGCTTCTTTCAGCGTGACAGTCAAAACACTGCGTCCCGGTCTGGTGCCTGCCTTCAGCTCGGCCCGAACCGAGGTAAACAGGGGATTATTCTGGAGAAGTTGGAGCGCCGTTTCCAACTTACCGATATTTAGCGGGGGTTTAGCTTGGTAAGCAATGCGTTTGCGGACATAACTGGCCCGCACTCGTCGTAAGCCCCGAATTTCAATCTGCTCTAGTTCACCCTCTACCACCTGAATTCTGACTAATCCCCTGGCTAGTTCGGCCTGGGGCGGCAAAAAAGCACCGGATGTGGTGTAGCCGCGATCGGTATAGAGTTTGGTAACTGCGGTCCGAACTTCTAGCAGTTGTTCAAACGTCAGATCCCGGTTCTCAAACGATTGCACCGCTTTTGCAAGTTCTTCGGTAGAAAAGACCGTACTGCCTAATACTTCAATTCGCTGGACTCTCACGGTTGTGCTGGGTAAGGGAGTCAGGGGGAGCGGTGGCGTAACAGGCGGGGCTTCTAGCTGGGGTTGGGGCAGGGGAGCAGGCGGCTTGGTGGGCAGCGGTTGGATATCAGGACGGGGCGGAATCAATGGTTGGTCTTCCCCCGGCCTAATTCCTCTTTCTAAAGGGGGTAGGGGAACGGGAACAGAAGGAGAAATCGGAAAAGTTTGGGCAATTTGGTTTAGCTCTGAAGCCTGGAAACGATCAAGGTTTGAAGAATAGGCCGCAATTCCCATAGGATTTGCGGCGTAAGTTGGAACAGGGCTTACGGTCAAACAGCAAACATTTAAACACACTGCCAGAGATCGGGACTTCATAAATGCGGATTAACTTTTCCCAGGAAATTCCAGCGCTCAACGCTGACCTACCTTGCGCTACTCTGTGACTTAAGCAGATTGAAGTCATCCAGGTGCCTAATTCACTAACCTATTAGCCTGACATTGCTTGTGACGATAAGGGGATCGGGCTTCGACTCCGCTCATTAACTATGCTTTGACTCCGCTCAGCAACCGCTCAACCGTGGGTTGGACACAGTCAAAAAGCACCTGCAACTGCCAGATCTTCTGATTGCCGTTAAGTCAAGGAGGTAGATCGCTTAAAAAAGATTAAGACTATCAGGAAACCAGGAAAATTGGGTCTGGCAGTGTCAAAATTTTTACAAAGGAAAATAAAGGGACTCCTGAGTCGTCCCTGATTTAGCCAGGTGACGGGTAACAGAGAGCGTTGGTTCCTATTGCAAAAATTTTGGCCTGGTTTGTTGGGTTTGTTCTAGGGTTTTCTCTAAACTTGCCCAGTCCTCTTGCTCAATTTGGTCAATGAGTTGCGTCAGGGTATTTCGATAAGTGTGAAGCGATCGCACCAATGCCGTCTTGTTGTAATGCGCCATCATCATCCCCAGCTCTGGGTTTCCACCGCCCACCCGACTGGTATCTCGAAAGCCAGAACTGGCAAGCTTTTTTGCTAGTTCCAAAACATCCGGATTGGGTTCACTCAAGCAGGCGTTGATCAGGCTGGCGCTGACCATCACGGGGAGATGCGAAATCCAGGCAACCGCGCGATCGTGCTCATCTGGGTGACAATGATAAATCCGGGTTTGCAGCGGACGGATCACGTCCTCAACGGTCTGCACCGCTCTAATGGGCGTGGTCTGTGTCGGAGTTAAGACGTAGGCAGCGTCTATAAATAAATTTCGTTGGGCTGCTTCAATTCCACTTTCAGCCGTTCCTGCCATTGGGTGCCCACCGACAAAGTTGGACCACAGGGGGGCGATCGCTTCCACCACCCACCCTTTCACCGAACCCACATCGGTCACGATTGTCTCTTGCGCGAGATAGGGAACCAATTCTGCAACTGTTGCTGGCATCACGGCAAGCGGTGTGCAAATAAAAACCAGATCGACTTCTTGCAGGGGCGCAAAACTGGTGCTGGCATGATCGACCGCACCCCGCTCGATCGCCCGCTGACAGGTCTCTGCTTTTCGGCTGACCCCCAACACGTGGTGGTTCTGCGATCGCAAATCTAAGCCCAAGGAGCCGCCAATTAATCCTAATCCAACAATCCCGATCCTCATCTTGTTATCAATGCTGTAGAGCTCAGCCAAATTAACTGTAGACTTTGGACTCTCCAATTTAACAGGAATTTACCAGGATCCGTTGGTGGGGATAGCGATTCTATGGGGATTGTGAGAAAGGATTCCCCTGGAAACTGAAATCCTTCCTCACAAAGCCTTTCAAACTCACAACTGAATTTAGGACTGCTATATGTCACCCACGTGAGAACTGCTGTGTCCAGGAAAATCCTCCACTTTCAGCCGTCTAACGCTTAATTCAAGGGGGTCAGAGAATTTTATCTGGTTACAAGACTAATTTTGATCCCAAATGTGGGCACGTTAACCTTGCAGTTAAGGGCTGTCAAGAAACAACTTCGCCGTTTGACCGAACAGTCGGGTGCAGTCTGCCTTAGTGGAACGCATCATGATGAAGTCATTTTTTAACAAGCCCTTGGCTAAATAAACTGCCTGTAGAGCCTTGCAGGCAGGGTTCAGGGATAGGGAGTTAAAAAGAGCCTGATGAAAGCTGAGGAATTTTTGAAAAAATATTCTACGGGTGAGCGAAACTTTCCCGGAATTAACCTGAGTGAGGCCAACCTGACGGGTGCAGGTTTAAGCGATGTGAATTTGGCCGGGGCAAATCTGAGTGTGGCAAATCTGAGTGGTGCAAATCTGATTGCAGCCAACCTGAGCAAGGCTAAACTGAATGTTGCAAAACTTAGTGGCGCAAACTTAAGCAAAGCCAACCTCACAGAAGCCATTCTCAATGTTGCCAACCTTACCCTGGCTGATTTGAGTGGAGCAGAACTGAGGCAGACAGCGTTTGTTAGGGCAGAGCTGAGCCGGGCAGATTTAAGCAACACAAACTTGAGTCAAGCTAACTTCAGTGGTGCTGACCTTAAGGATGCCAAGCTGAGAAATGCGAACCTGACCAATGCCAATCTCGGTCGGGCAGACCTTAAATCGGCAAACCTGAGCGGGGCAAATCTGACCGGAGCTAATCTACACGGAACGGATCTAAGCAATACCAACTTTAGTGGGGCAGATCTGAGTAGTACCGAACTGAGACAGGCAAACCTGAGCCGTGCCAACCTGCGCGGTGCGAATCTGAGTCAGGCAAATCTGCGCTGGGCTGATCTGAGTGGCACCGATCTAAGGGACGCCGACCTGAGTGGAGCAAAGCTCAGTGGAGCAAATTTGACCGGAGCAAATTTGAGCAATTCGACTTTATTAGAGACAATCCTGGTGCATGTAGATCTGACCCGGGCAAATCTGATTAACGTTGATTGGGCCGGAGCCGATCTGAGTGGGTCAACGCTAACCGGGGCAAAACTTCACGCGGCTCCTCGATTTGGAATTAAGACCGAAGGTATCATTTGCGACTGGGTAGATATCAGTCCTAACGGGGATCAAAGCAACATCTACTGGCTAACCCCTGAGGATTACAATACTTTTTTTAGCGAGATCGTACCAACCATCTGTCTGGTGATTGATGCTCCATTTGACCAGGATGCTAACTATGCGTTGGCAGCTACCTACCGGCAGATTGCCCAACATTACCGGGTGCCATTTAACCCTCCGAATGTCCAGATGAGCCGCCGCAGAACAACCTTCACGTTTGAGATGGAGAGCAACCAGCAACTGTTTCTGCTTTCCTGTTTGGTGGTCTTACCTTTTCGTGATGCTTTGGATACTCAGAAGCGATCGCTTACCCTGATGCAAATGATTCAATCGGAAGAGGTTGGCAACTATTTCAGTCACTTCGAGCAGTTTCAACAGTTGCGGGCTAGTCTCGAAAATGTGAGAAAAAGGATACCTGAGTTCAAACTCTCCCAGGCATCCCTCAGTGCGCTTGGAAAAATAAAATTCTTTCAATCGCCCACCAAAACTAGCCTGATTAATTCTAGTAATCAGGTTCTCCATCTTTACAACAACCCCATGTTCGGTAAACGGCTGACTGAAAATCCCGATCCTATGGCCCCTCCCCCAGATTGTCTAAACAGTCAGCCCCAAACCTTCCTATCTCTGGCGAATGTCATTGACTTTCTCCAAAGTTTCCATTAGTTCATCGCTCCTGTCTGTGGATTTTCTACCCTCCTTTCCGGACTCCCTCTTTATCGCGGTTTGCACTTGGGTGAAGTACGGAAATGTGAGGCACAGTGGGGCGCGAAGCACCCTCACTGGACCTCACACCCTTGAAAAGGGCTATAACCTCGGATTCATCCATTCAGGATCGGAAAGTTGCGGTAATGCCCATTCCATAAGTTTAAGTAAGCATCTATTCCCTTTGAGGCTGGCTTATGAGAGATTAGGACAACTCCGAAAGACTGTTCAAATGCTTGAGGTCACAGGCAACTTTGACATCTATGCCAGAATGAAAGTCATTTGGTAAACGAGGGTTGGACATTCGTGATTGAAGTAGAGGTTCATCAGCAACTCCGTGCCTTTCTGAGAGAGCAGGGCAAACCCTACTGGTCCCATCATTTGACGATGGCGCGTCTGGTGGCGCGTGCGTTGCGGTTGGGGCGGAGTGCTCTGATGCAAACCGACCCGCTCTCCAGGTATCAGGGGCGATACCGTCTTAGTTATCTGGTTCCCGTGCTGATGTGGCAGGGACCCGTCATTTTAATCGCGACGGAAGCGGTGCAACAACGCCTGCTCATGGTCGAAATTCCCCAGTTGCGCCAGTGGTTCCAAACTTCCAAGCCAATTCGGACGGGCGATCGCTTCCCCGATGCTGGATTTCAAGGATTACTCCTGACGACGCCCGAATCATGGTTGAGCGATCGCCTGCACCAACAAGGACGGTTTCCCGATGGAATTCCTACCATTCTGGATGGGGTTGACGATCTCGAAAGCTGGTCCCATCAGCAGCTTACCAGTGCAATCCAACCCGCTGATTGGGACGATTTGATGCTGGCCTGTCCCGACCATGCGGAGGCCATTCGAGATGCCCGCGTCCAGCTTACAAAAACCATCTTTCAGCGTCCTCCCAATCCTTACAATTGCTGCTTATTAGAACCCTATGAGCGCACAATTTTAGACACCCTATTTGAAGATCTCCAGACGTCTTTACCCTCATTATCCAATTTTCATCCCCCTGCCCTCCTGCCTGCTTCCTCCTACCTGCTTCCTGCTTGCGACCTGCCTCCTGCCTGGAAAGGCTTCCGGGAGTCTTTCCAGGCTACTGATCATCTCATCTGGGCAAATATTGCTCGCCGTCAGGGACAGTTCTCTTTGAATTGCGGCCCTGTTGAGATTGCTTCTAGCCTGGCCCTTATCTGGTCCCACCAGCCTGTCGTTCTGATCGGGGGCGCTTTAGATCTCGATAGTGACGCTTCCGTTTACCGCCATCGAGTGGGTTTAAATGATCTCACCTGCCTCAAGTTTTTTTCCGATCGCCAGGATGAACTGATTCAGCTTTATATCCCTGATGGGATCCCGATGCCCAACACCCCAGAGTTTCAACAGGCATTGATTCAGGAGATGCATACCCTACTCCGGGTTAGCTCCAGCGCTCAGGGATTAACGGTTCTTTTAGTTGGGGATGTGCCGCTTAAGGCCCAGGTTGGTTCTGTTCTGGCTTCTGAATTTGGTTCGCGTGTGCAGGTTGAACGCACCTGTTTAGAAGAAAATGGGGTGCTTGTAACAGGATGGGAATTTTGGCACCAGCATCAAAGCGTTTTACCCGCCCCCCATCTGCTGGTGATCGCAACCTTACCCATTCCTTCGCTGGAAAATCCCCTGGTTGCGGGTCGGGTAGCTCACTACAAGCAGCAGCGGCAAGACTGGTTTCGGCTTTACCTGCTCCCGGAAGCATTGAGCGAACTGCAACGGGCGATCGCCCCGATTCGAGAACGGCAGGGGATCGTTGCCCTTCTGGATAGTCGGGTGATTCACCGCAACTATGGGCATCAGGTTCTGGCAGCTCTAAACCCATTGGCCCGCCTTAGCTACTTAGATGCCAGCCTGTTTTTCCAGCCTGACTGCTCTATTCTGGATTGACCAATCTCTAGCATTGCAAACACTAAATTTTGCACCATGGGGGAGTGGGGGCATTGACCCCCTCCAAAACTTTCGTTTTGGTCTACTAGCCATCCTGGGGGTCGGCACAAATTTTCAACCTGGGATCAGATTCCTGTCCCGGTTAACGCTATGATCTGTATCATGCAAGAATCAGTAATTATTTCGGTACCTGCTTTATGGGTGAGTCGAAGCGGCGAAAAGAGGCACTTGGAGAACAGTATGGACAAGAATCCAGAATTTTTCCATGGCTTCCTATCACCAAGACGCAAGGGGATCAATTTGTTAAGCTAACAACTCGGGGAGCGTGGGTTGGTATCGGATTTCTGGTGGTTGTCTGGATTGTCATCCGTATTGTGGGACCCGCCTTTGGATGGTGGCAGGTCGATTAGCAACTCCGTAACGGATCATAAACAAGTTGCTATAATGGCAAAGAAATATAAATTAATTTGTGATTTTAGTCCCTCTTTTGGTTTGTAGGGCAAACTCGACATAGGCGTTATTCACCTCAGAATTTAGAGGCGCTTAATTCGTCGAGACGCTTGGAGTAGAAGGGATCCTTAGCAAGGTCGCTAACAATTTTCAGGCTTAGGGAACTTTTTGATCAGGGAATCAGTCTACCTGTTAATCATGATCGATTGTTCCTATGGATACCGTCTTTCTTCCGCAGTCGGCTAATCTTAGGCATGAGGAACTGAGATTGATTTGGCGGAGTTGCGTTCAAGGCTATCAAGCCAACCCTTTTATAAAGAGTCAAATTCTTAAGAAATTATTAAAAAGGCGATAGAATTTTAAGTGTGGTGATAGGAGGGCAATTGTGTTCCTAAGACTTGCAGAACAACATCGACAGTTTGTACAGGATCTCGTCATGAACCTTCAGGCTCTGGCGATCGTGCTTGAGCGTCAGGGTTACTTAGCATCCTGCTACACCTGTGGCGGTCAAATGAATAGTGCTTCTTTTATGGTGAGCCTGGGTGACAATCACCTGATTCGCTTCCTCGTTTCTGATTATGGGATCACCTGGACTGAGATGAGAGACGATCGTGAATTGATGAAACTAGAGGGAGCGGAAGCTATCAGCCAGCTCCAAGAGCTTGCCAATCTGGTTAAACATCAGGTTAGTCCTGCGCAATATCGCCCTACTGTGGTGTTAGAAAGCTTCCGCTGATTTAGCAGGAAATTTGTGAGACTTCTTAAACTGTAGACAGCATTAAAGGTGTGGAGCGCTAAAATTCCTATTACCACCGCAGGTTGGCTCGGCATTACAGAGTTTTCCTGGTGGTTTTTCGCTTGGGTTTAAAGGTGGAAATTTAAAGATGGAAATTTAAAGATCGAAATGGGTGGGGAATTAATTCCGTAGGTATTGAAGCAACAAAATAAAAAAATTGGCACTTCGAGAGTGCCAATTTTTTTCGATGAAAACCTCTCCCTTAATACCAATGGGAAGAATATAACGTTGCAGATGCAGATATAGCGATCCTATTTGGATTGTGAGAAAGGATCCCAAGGGAATCCTTTTCTACAAAGCCTCTCAACTCACAATTGGTTTAGGACTGCTAAGGAGGTGGCGGGCTTCGCCCCTCGCAGAGCATTCACCGTTCGGCTAAGACGATCGTTTAGAGCGTCAAAACGCTTCCAATGTGAGAGATTTCGTTGTAGTCTCGCGGTTACCTTCAGGCTTTTAGTAACAAAACCTTTACAAAATTAGAAGTTCTATTATAATTACTGTTAAGACTGCGTTACAAACAGTCGAATTATATCTTTCGTACTTTCATCGCACTCATTACAACCATGACAACAACTCTCCAACGCACCGAGCGTGCGACCCTGTGGGAGCAGTTTTGTGGATGGGTTACCTCGACCGAAAATCGCCTGTATGTAGGCTGGTT
>JBAUTA010001368.1:0-3955 GCA_049581985.1 Kovacikia sp. | reverse complement strand
AATCAATCTGGCGATACCTATACTTGTAGCCATTGAGGACTGATAGCGACAAATCACCACCCTGCTGTTTGATCTTAAGGATTTGCACCGGATTTAAAGGTGTTGCATTGGGTGAGATCTCCCGATTGAATACCGCGCTTAAACCATTGCACCCGCTGGGTAGAACTCCCGTGGGTAAAGGAGTCTGGGACTACATATCCTCTCGATTGTTGCTGTAGGCGATCGTCCCCAATACTGCTAGCGGCTTTCAAGGCTTCTTCAACATCCCCTTGCTCAAGGATTTGACGCTCTTTTTCAGCGTGGTTTGCCCAGATCCCTGCAAAGCAGTCTGCTTGAAGTTCCAGCCGCACAGAAAGCTGATTTGCCTGAGTCTTGCTTACTTGTTGTTGCAACGTGTGCACCTTACTAGAGATGCCCATCAGGTTTTGCACATGATGCCCGATTTCATGGGCAATCACATAGGCTTGGGCAAAGTCTCCCGGTGCCTTATAGCGGTATTGCAGATCTTTGTAAAAACTCAGATCAATGTAGACTTTGCGATCGCGGGGGCAGTAAAACGGTCCCATTGCTGACTGAGCATAGCCGCAGGCAGACTTGACACTGTCTGAAAACAGCACCAGCTTTGGCTTCTCATAGGTGGCTCCCATCCGCTGAAATAGATTCGTCCAGGTATCTTCAGTATCGGCAAGCACCACGGAAACAAAATCTTTCATTTTGTCGTTGGCTGGAGAACCTCCGCTTTGCGGGGCACTGGTCGTTGGAACGTTACTCGTAGGCACTCCCTGACGCAGAATCGTGCTTGGATCTCCCCCCAACAGCGTCACGATTACTGCTAGAACGATCGCGCCAATTCCCCCACCTACTACGGGGCCAGATACTCTACTTCCACCCCGTTGGTCTTCCACATTCTCACTTCTGCGACCGAACTCCCACTTCATAGCCCGACCTCCAAAGCTTCTGGTATCCAGACTTTACCATGCTTCTAAAAGCCGAGTGTAGAACAAGCCGCAAGTAAGTGCAACTCAACTAATCCCAATTTCAAAGAATAGGATTCCACCCCTATACCCTGGTTTTATCTGTCGTGGTTTCACTTTAAATTGGGATTAGTCATAGAACGGCTTGCGGTAGCTTAACCACCCTTGATCCAGAACGGCTTCACCGCACGGGAGTAAGTTACGTTACTGTTAAAAATAAGCCTGTCCTATCCCTGTCGCTGAGTATCCATGAGTCTGGCTGTTTCCCTTCAAAACGTTTACAAGCACTACAACAAAGTTCCCGTTGTCAATGACCTTTCTATTGAAATTCAGACAGGGGAGATGTTTGGTCTATTAGGACCCAATGGAGCGGGGAAATCTACCACGATTCGAATGTTGACCACCTTGACCCAGCCCTCCCAAGGGCAAATTCAGGTGGCAGGTTATGATGTCGTCCGTCAGCGCTTTCAGGTCAAACAGCAGATTGGCGTGGTCTTACAGCAAACCAGCGTAGACAATGACCTGACGGTGTGGGAAAACATGGAATTTCATGGACGACTGCACCACATTCCCAGGCTCCAACGCCAACGGGACATCGATCGCTGGCTAGAGTACGTCGAACTCTCCGATCGCCGGGATGATGCCGTTAAAACCCTCTCCGGCGGCATGAAGCGCCGCTTACAGATTGCCAGAGCCTTGTTACACCAGCCCAAAATTCTATTTTTAGATGAACCTACTGTTGGATTAGACCCCCAAACCCGCCGTCGCCTTTGGGAAATCATCCGCGACCTCAACAAGCAAGGCATGACCATCCTGCTCACCACCCACTACATGGATGAAGTGGAGTATCTGTGCAACCGAATTGGGATTCTGGATTCCGGTAAACTGATCGAATTAGGCACCCTCCAAGACTTCCGCCAAAAGCATGGGGAAGGCTTAGTGATGAAACAAACGCAAGACCGTTGGGACTACAAGTTTTTCCCTACGCTGGAAGATGCCAATGCTTTCTTAGATCAACAACCCGATAAAACAGGTCTGATGGTGAGGGCATCAAATTTAGAAGATATTTTTGTGGAGTTGACAGGAAGAAATTTAGATTGAAGATTTTAGATTGAAGATTCTAGATTGGTATCTAAACCAAAATTCGCAATCTGCAATCTGCAACCTGCAATCTGCAATCCCCAAGCTGCAATTCCCAATTCCCAATCTGCAATTCCCAATCCCTTCGCCAATGTTTCGTCTCGCCAGCAAAATTGAAGCCATTCTTTACTTGAAAGGTCAGGCACTGACGATCGCAGAGATTGCCGAGTTTGCCGGATGCGATCGGGAAGCAGCAGCCGAAGGAATCATTGAGTTAATGACCGAGTACTCCCATCGCGATAGTGCTCTGGAAGTCGTGGAAACGCCCAATGGCTACAGTCTGCAACTGCGGGAGGCGTTTCATCATCTGGTCCAAACACTGATCCCAGCAGATTTGGGGGTGGGGGCTTTGCGAACCCTGGCCGCGATCGCTATCAAGGGGCCGATTTCACAGACAGAGTTAGTCGATCTGCGCGGGTCCGGAGCCTATCAACATGTGCAGGAATTAGTGGAATTAGGCTTTGTTCGCAAACGCAGGCAATCTGACGGTCGCTCCTACTGGCTCCAGGTAACAGATAAGTTTCATCAATATTTTCAACTTCATCAATTTCCCCAGGAATTGAGCCAGTATATGAAATCAAAGTAGGGATAGGCTAGAAAGGGTAGATGATCAGAGGATAGAATGATAAGCATTTGCCACCTTTCCACTCTCTTCTCATTCCTATCAGTGCCCTGGAATTCTCCATTTTTTTTCCAATAAAATGACCTATTTGTGAACTGATGGGTTGGCAAGTCTCTCCCTGGAAAGTCCTTTCCCGCTCCAAATAGGAGCGTTACATCAGTATTTCTGACAGTCTCAAAATTATTGATTTAGCATATTCCTCATGAAGCTACTGGTTGATCTTCGGGTAAGAAGTGTCAGAATGGGTAGGAAAGGATTTGGTATCCCCATGGTCTTTAACCCTGACAATGCTGACTTTTTCGGTGCCGACGCTGAGGAAAGTGAAACAAATCAACTGCTGAAGTATCTTCAGCACCAACCTCCTGAAGTATTGGCACTGGTGGCAAAGTCGGCTACCTCTGAAGTCAAGCAGATCATTTCCCACAATGTTCAGGGATTGGTTGGAATGCTCCCTTCAGAAGCCTTTAATGTCAAGATCACCACCGATCGTGACAATCTGGCTGGCTTGCTAGCTTCCGCTATGATGACAGGCTATTTCCTCCGCCAGATGGAACAGCGCATGGAAATGGAAGGAATGTTCTCAAGTTCCCTATCTCTTCCAGGCATTAGCTTTGAAATGGGTGAAACCCCTTCCAGAGAAACCGACCGAGAAGCCTCTCCCTGGAAAGAAAAACGTTCTGAGAATGAGTAAGCCTTGCTGCTCTCGTCACTATCAACAGAAATTTTCCCGTTCTGGGTTCCCACCATTTCACCCTCCTGCCATAGGTGGAGCACGGGCGTCAACCTCCGTTAGCCTTGTCTATTCCCATCAGCCAATCTAACTTCTTCAAGCATCTACTCCCCCCCCATAGCGGCTATCACTGGGATAGAAGTTCCCGTCGCTTTTTTGAGGGTTGGTATTACCGTGTTACTTTACCGGACTGTGGGCAGACGTTTGCGTTCATGTACTCGATCGAAGATCCGGTTGGGGGCAAACCTCACAGTGGTGGAGCTGCCCAAATCCTCGGTCCCAACGATGAATACCTCTGCCGCACCTTCCCTGACGTAAGAACCTTTTGGGCATGGCGGCAGGCATTGGGGCTGGGTCACTGGAGCACCCTCCCAGGCCAGGACTTAGAAAGCAGAGAACAGAGGGCAGAAGGCGAAAGTCAGAAGGCAGCGAGAATAGCAAGGAATCAAGGAAATCCTGTTCAAGACTTTCAATTTAAATCTCAAACGT
>JBAUTA010001367.1:0-6094 GCA_049581985.1 Kovacikia sp. | reverse complement strand
CCTTACTACCGTTAATGGGGGGTGGGGGGAAAGAAGCCGGGGGCGAAGCGGGGCAGCGGGCGGCGGATGAAGCAGATCAGGCCCAATCCCAGATTCAACATCCAAAATCCCCCATCCGATTGGCGATCGCCCAGGATGAAGCCTTTAGTTTTTACTACGAAGACAACTTAGATTTGCTTCAGCAGTTGGGAGCGGAACTTGTGCCGTGGAGTCCCATCCGCGATCGGTCCCTACCACCAGATACCCAGGGGTTGTACCTGGGAGGTGGATTTCCAGAGGTCTTTGCAGCGGCATTGACGGAAAATTCATCCGCTAGAAAATCGGTGCAGGCAGCGATTCAGGCGGGGATGCCGACCTATGCGGAATGTGGCGGGTTAATGTATCTATCGGAGCAAATTGTCGATTTTGCCGGACAGGTCTATCCCATGGTAGGGATTTTTCCCACCTCCGCCCGGATGGGTCAGCGGCTAACGTTGGGGTATCGGCAGGCAACCGCCTTGCGAGCGAGTCCATTCATGCAGGTGGGCGATCGCGTTTGGGGGCATGAATTTCATCGATCGTCGCTGACTCCTTTACCCGATCACCCCCTGCTGGCACTTCAGGGATATCGCTCTGATTTGCAATTTCCACCGGAGGGTTGGCAGCGCTATCAGGCCCATGCAACCTATACGCATCTTCATTTCGGCACTCAGCGGCAGTTGGCAGAGCGGTTTTTGCACAAATGCCATCCTAAAGGAGGAGCAGGGGCTTAAAATAATTAAAACCAGAAGCAGGGTGGGGGCAACCATTTGATCAATGCGGCCTGAAGATTTTGCATGGCGTTTTTGGCCCGTTGTGCCCCTTTACCCCTACGGCAAGCGGCGCACCCTTCGACATGAGGTGCTCAAGGATACAATCTGGACCTTTGACCAACTCCAGGGCATCCTCTACGTCACTGTGCCGATTCGCATGACGATCGTGAAGCTTCAAGCAGGGGGGCTTCTCGTCTATGCTCCGATCGCGCCCACAGGAGAATGCATTCGCCTTGTTCAAGAATTGGTCGCAGGGCATGGCGATGTTAAATACATCATCTTGCCCACAATTTCGGGGGTAGAACATAAGGTCTTTGTCGGTCCCTTTGCCAGACGCTTCCCCGCAGCCCAGGTTTTTGTCGCACCCCATCAGTGGAGTTTCCCGCTCAATCTGCCGCTGAGTTGGCTCGGTTTGCCAGGTAACCGCACCCACTTACTGCCCCCGGATAGTTCCCAATCCCCCTTTGCTGATGAGTTTGACTATGCCATTCTAGGCCCCATCTATCTGGGCCCAGGGACGTTTGAAGAAATTGCTTTCTACCATAAGCAGTCGGGCACCCTGCTGGTCACCGATACGGTCATCTCTGTCCCTACTGACCCGCCTGAAATCCTGCAACTCGACCCCTACCCGTTGCTATTTCACGCGAAGGATGATCTGTCTGATCGGATTGAAGATTCTTTGGCAAACCGCCGGAAAGGTTGGCAGCGCACCGCTCTATTAGCACTCTACTTCCAACCCGATGCCCTAGACGTCATTCCTTGGGGACAGGCATTTCGTAATGCTCAGAATGCCCCCGATCGCTCCAGAAAGGCGTTTTTCGGTTTATTCCCTTTCCACTGGCGGGATGACTGGCAACAGTCCTTCGAGCGCCTCCAAGGGAGTGGATCTCTCCTGGTAGCGCCTATTCTTCAAGCTCTCATCCTCAATCGTGCGCCAGTTGAAACGATTCGCTGGGCTAATCAGGTCGCCAATTGGAATTTTCAACTCATTGTGCCGTCCCACTTTGATGCCCCCGTTTATACAACGCCGGCCCAATTCCGCGCTGCCTTCAACTTTCTCGCGCCGCTGACCAATCCCCTGCCTGCCTTACCTCAAGCAGATCTTCTGTTCCTGGATAAAATTGACCAGAGTCTTACGAAGCTGCATCTCCTTCCTGCTCGTAAAGAAACTCCTCGCGAAGATCCATAGGCAGGTGTCATGGATACCGGGCGCACCAAGGGCGGCATGACGGCTGTGCAAGGGAGTCTGCCGCTCAGGCGTAATCTGGGGGCTTCGCCCCCAGCCAGGGGTGGAACCCCTGCACCCCGTCCCCAATCTGCCCTGCTCGCTATTTAAATTGGTATCAAATCCTTCCTGAATGGCATTGGCAAAATCCCGCTGTTGCAGATCTTCATCAAAGTCCACCCGATCTGACGCTGAGATCCGGTTTCAGGGTTGCCCTGGGGGTCGATCGGGCAAATCACGGCGGCACAAACCCGATCAACTGCCGGATTGGATTTTGCCGCATAAATACGTCTGCCCGGATATTAAGCTGTTGTCCATCCTGCATCAGGGCATTCACATCCTGATTGGCAAAACTCAAAATTCTGCGTGGACGATGATACTTAAAGCTGCGTCCCAACACTCGCTGGCCAGAGGCAATTAAGGCACTGGTGATCCTATCTCCGGCATACCCCTGGAACGGATTGCCCTCAAAGGTGAAATCAATCCGTTGGCTGCGATCGATCCACTCACCGGGGATGGGCGGAAGACGGTTTGAAAAGGATTTTAAGCTTTGAATTTTGAGGGAGCGTGGCTCGACTGAGCGCTCACCGAACAGCTGAGCCGAACCGTGAGGGTGTTTACCTGAGTTAAGGGGATGCTCACAGGTAATTTTCTCATTTGATTTTAATCCAGCTTTCAACCCACCTTAGGGCGCAAACCCAATACTCAGGTCATCCCCATTTAAAGCATAGAAATTGCAGAGGGGGAATTGGGGGCTTCATCATTAACCACAGCTTCCATGCTTGCACCCCGTTCTGACAATTCTTAGGATTACTTACTTAGCCAATCGATTCAGGCATTGCTGATCTCTGGGATGAAAATAGGACTGGGTGATTTGGCATGTCGTTCAGATTACCGCGCTTTTCAGCCCTGCTATTAATTCGTCGAAAACCCTGCTAGCACAAGGTGGACTCATCATGGTAACTCGGACTCAAGAAGAAATTCGCTTGGAAGAAGCTCAAACTCACCAGGCCCATTGGCGGAGATGGGGCCCCTACTTGAGCGATCGCCAATGGGGAACCGTGCGCGAGGACTATAGTTCCTCTGGTTCTGCCTGGGACTACTTGAGCCATGACCAGGCACGCTCCCGGGCTTACCGCTGGGGCGAAGATGGACTGCTGGGAATATCCGATAATCATCAACGGCTTTGCTTTGCGATCGCCCTCTGGAATGGCGCAGACCCCATCCTGAAAGAACGGCTGTTTGGCCTAACTGGCAACGAAGGCAATCATGGGGAAGATGTTAAAGAATACTACTTTTACCTGGACAACACGCCGACCCATTCCTACATGAAAGCGCTGTATAAGTACCCCCATCAAGCGTTTCCCTATAGTCAATTGGTGGCAGAGAACCAGCGCCGAAATCGTCAGGAACCAGAATTTGAGCTGCTTGACACAGGCGTTTTTGATGAGAACCGATACTTTGATGTATTTGCTGAATATGCAAAACGATCGGCGGAGGATATCCTAATCCAAATTACCCTCATCAATCGAGGACCAGAGGCAAAAACAGTCCATTTACTGCCCACCCTCTGGTTTCGCAATACCTGGTCCTGGAATGGCGATCAGAGGAAACCGACCCTGCAGCAGATGGGTTCCGGGGACGAGGGAAATATCATCAGTGCCGATCATCCCACCCTAGGAAAACGATGGCTGTATGCGCCGGGAAATGCAAAAATACTCTTTACAGAAAATGAGACTAATAATGAGCGAATATTTGGAGGTTCTAACGCGTCTCCCTATGTGAAAGATGGCATTAATCACTATGTGGTAGACGATCTCAAAGAGGCTGTGAATGCAGACCAAACGGGTACGAAAGCTGCTATTCATTACGTCTTAACGCTCTCACCAGGAGAATCAACAACGATTCGGCTGCGGCTCAGTGATATACCCGATTTACCGGAACCCCTGGGGAAGGAATTTGAGGAAACGTTCTCTACCCGTAAGCAGGAAGCCGATGAGTTTTATCAACACATCACGCCTTTTCCCCTCAGTCAGGATATGCGGAATGTCCAACGACAGGCATTTGCGGGCATGCTCTGGTGCAAGCAGTATTACCACTATATTGTGGAAGACTGGCTGAAGGGAGACTCAGCTACGCCCCAACCACCCGCAGAACGAAAGCGCGGCAGAAATCGCGAATGGTTTCATCTCTATACGGATGATATTCTCTCCATGTGCGACAAGTGGGAATATCCCTGGTTTGCCGCCTGGGATCTGGCATTTCATTGCATTACGTTTGCCATGATTGATCCTGATTTTGCCAAATATCAACTGGATGTGCTGACGCGGGAATGGTACATGCACCCAAATGGTCAAATTCCGGCTTATGAGTGGGCCTTTGGAGATGTTAATCCGCCCGTCCATGCCTGGGCGACCTGGCGCATTTATAAAATTGAGCAAAAGATGACTGGGAAAACAGACCGCCAGTTTTTAGAGCGCGTATTTCAGAAACTCATGCTGAATTTCACCTGGTGGGTAAACCGCAAGGATGTAGAAGGTAACAACGTCTTCCAGGGTGGATTTTTGGGATTAGATAATATCGGTGTCTTCGATCGCAGTGCGGCCCTGCCAACCGGTGGACACATTGACCAATCAGATGGCACCAGTTGGATGGGGATGTATTGCCTCAATATGCTGGCGATCGCCCTGGAACTGGCAAAAACCAATCCAGTTTACGAAGACATTGCCACCAAGTTCTTTGAACACTACCTCTACATTGCCGATGCGATGAACCACATCGGCGAAATGGAAGCCTCTCTGTGGAATGAGTCAGATGGGTTCTACTACGATGTGCTGCACTTACCCGATGAGCGGCAGGTTGAGATGAAAGTGCGATCGATGGTGGGGCTGATTCCCCTATTTGCGGTTGAAACGCTAGAACCAAAGACGCTGCAACAGCTTCCCAATTTCAAAAAACGGTTGGAGTGGTTTATTCAAAATCGCCCAGATTTGCGGAAAAATGTCGCCTGCATGGAAACGAAAGGAATAGGAGCAAGACGGTTACTGGCGATCGCATCCCAGGACAAACTCAAACGGATTCTCCAAAAAATGCTGGATGAATCTGAATTCCTTGGAGATTACGGTATCCGGGCTGTCTCCCGCTACCACGCTGAGCATCCTTACATCTTTTATGCCAATGGCAAGGAGTGCCGCGTCGATTATGAACCTGCGGAATCTAGCAGTGGTCTGTTTGGCGGTAATTCCAACTGGCGGGGGCCTGTCTGGTTCCCGGTGAATTTTCTTCTCATTGAGTCTCTGCAAAAGTTTCATCACTATTTGGGCGATGACTTCAAAGTGGAGTGCCCGACAGGGTCTGGTCAAATGCTGACGCTTTGGGAAGTAGCCACTGAGTTGTCCCAGCGGTTGACCCAAATTTTCCTGAAAAATTCCTCAGGTCACCGACCAGTTTATGGCGGGACGGAGCAATTTCAAAATGATCCCCATTGGCGCGATTTGATCCTGTTCTACGAATATTTCCACGGCGATAATGGGGCTGGCATTGGAGCCAGCCATCAAACAGGGTGGACTGGACTTGTGGCCAAACTCATTCAGCAATTTGGCGAATATCAAGGACAAGGGCAGCCATCTGCATCGCCTCAAGACGTGATAGATGAGGAAATGGGAGCGGCGATCGCGCGGCGATAAAGTTCTCTAGGGTCGTAACCACAAATTTTGCACCAGGGAGGTTTGGGGGCATTTCATGGCACTTGCTGGGCCAGGAAAATGCCCAGTTCGACGCCCAGAAATCCCAGGATTGGGCTACCTAACCAGTAAAATAAAGCCCGTTTGCGGCTCCCAGTCCGTAGCAAATTTGATGTATCCAGGGCATAGGTTGAAAATGTGGTGTAAGACCCTAAAAAGCCAACCAGCAGCAGGGCTTGTAAATCCGTAGAACCCGCCTGTTTTGCAATCAGGGTTGAAAGAAAGCCGATAAGTCCAGCCCCCGTGAGGTTAATAAAGAAGGTTCCGTAGGGAAACGCTGCGCCAAACCACTGGGCCGCAAGGAGAGTCAAATAGTAACGGCTCAACGCCCCTGG
>JBAUTA010001366.1:0-3019 GCA_049581985.1 Kovacikia sp. | reverse complement strand
CTGGCATTCAGAATCTTCCCCGCTGGTGTACGGAGGAAGTGCGTGGATTTCTAGACTATACCGCAGGCAATCTGACGACCTGGGCAAAGGTTTGCCGCCAATTGCGATGAAGTCAAGCCATTGAAGTTTATTCCTTTTCTCGCTCTATGACTACGCTGAATCCGCCAATTACCCTCAGCGACCTTCCCGATTCGCCACTCAACAAAACAGACTGGCCCTGGACAGAGCAACCAGAACCCTTGCCACACCGAATGCCCAATGGTTCAGAGTGGGCCAAAATTAGCATCGTGACACCCAGCTACAATCAGGGGCAGTTTCTTGAGGAAACTATTCGTTCGGTTCTCCTGCAAGGCTATCCTAATTTGGAATACATTGTGATTGACGGAGGTAGTACAGATAACTCTGTTGAGATCATAAAGCGATATTCACCCTGGCTTAATGACTGGATTAGTGAACCAGACAAAGGCCAAAGTGATGCTCTAAATAAGGGCTTCAGCAAATGCAGCGGCAAGATTGGTGCCTATCTAAACAGCGACGACACGTTTTTACCAAGAGCATTAGAGAAAGTTGCACTCGTTCACGCTGAGGTTGAAAACTTCAAGTGGGTTGCGTCTCCTGTTTTGTGTGGAGAAAGTTTAGACCAGAGTGATGTTTGGAAGCCAGCTATTGTTCCTTTTCCCTATTTTGTTGTAGAGCAGAGCTTTGGTCAGGCGGGGGTATTTTGGAACCTTAATCTCTGTCCCCAACCTTACTTTGATATTGACCGACACTTTGGTATGGATCACAAGTTTTTTGCTGAAACTTATCTGCACCATGGACCTCCCATCTTACTCAATGAAATCACCGCATTTTTCAGAAGGCATCAGGAAGCAAAAACCTGGCTTATAAGTGAGGGTGATCAGGAAGAGCACGCAAAACTCATTTTAGAAATGAGTCAAAAAGTTGATGCTAAAACTGCAATTCAAATTAAAAATGAAGCCCTTCGACAGAGGGCAAAATACAGATCTGCCAGACTTTTAGCTGCCAGACCTATAACGCTTCAGGCAAAGTGGCAAGCCATTGTTGAATCAGGCAAAATTCTAATTCAAACGCCTGAGCCATTCAGAGACAGAACCTTCTTTTCGGCTTTGTTACGCCTGATGATGCGATTACCTAATTAGAGGGTGAGTATGAAAGTTGCGATCGCCTGTACGGGTTTAGACCATATTCACCGGGGCTTTGAAAGCTTCTCAGCCGAGTTGTATGAAAGCCTGCAATCAAACAGCGATGTTTATCTTCTGAAAGCCTCAGGGGTATCTGCACCAAACATACGGACGCTACCCACCCTCAAGCGCACCTCCAAAATTTATCGGATGTTTCCCCTGAATCAGATCAGAGATTTCTATCGCTATCGCAACGAATGCTATACCTTTGGTTGCGCCTTGTTACCAGCTCTGTTGCAGGGCAAGTACAATCTGATCCATTTTAGCGATTGGCTCCTGGGGGATTTTTTGTTAGCTGCCCGCCAACGGTTGAGCTTGAAGTTCAAACTATTGCTATCGAATGGGGCACCCTACGATCCGTCCTATTGTCATCGCTATGACGGGGTGCATCAGGTTGCTTTGTCCCATTATGAAGCTGGGATTGCCGCAGGAATTCCACCCCAGAAGTCTTTCCTGGTTCCCTATGGGTTCGATCGGCAACGGCTTGTTAAACCAGAATCCTTCAACCCCACCGAGTTTCGCCAGCGCTACAAGATTCCAGCGGATGCCTTTGTGGTCGTTTCCCTGGCAGCGCTCAACTCTACCCATAAACGAATTGACTGGTTAATCAAGGAATTTTCTAATTTAGATCCCCAACGGTTCTATCTGGTAATGGCAGGTCAGCGCGAGGAAGAAACCCCAGAACTGGAGCATTTAGCAGAACACACCCTGGCCAGGGGAAGCTATCAATTTTTGACGCTACCCTACTCAGAAGTTCCTGCCCTGCTGTGGGCAAGTAATTTAATGGTTTTATGTTCGTTGCAGGAAGGGTTTGGCAGAGTCATCTGTGAGGCAATGGGAGCCAGAGCACCGCTTTTACTCCATCCCCATGCAACCGCTAAATGGTTAGTTGACTGTCCAGACTGCTTTGTTGATATGACAAACCCAGGACACTTGAGTTCGCAAATTGCAGCGATCGACCATCAGCCTGAACAACAATCCCTGATGATTCAGAAAAATCTCCAGGCTTTCGAGCACAACTACGATTGGAGAGTTTTAGCTAAATCCTACCTTTCCATGTACGAAACAGTGTTCTATGCCGATTAATTTTCCATGATTAATTCTCCATGATTAATTCTCCATGATTAATTCCAACGATTGACTCCAATACTTGAAAAGTTTTCCAGGTGAGGTCTATGCCAGCAGTATCCGTGATTATTCCCAACTACAACCGAGCCAAACTCATTGGCGCAACCCTGGAGAACATGTTGTCCCAGACGTTACCGCCCGTAGAAATTATCGTTGTCGATGATGGCTCAACCGATGATTCAGTTGAGGTAATCCGGTCTTTTGGCTCTAGGGTAACGCTCATCTGTCAGGCGAATCAGGGACCGGGGGCAGCCCGTAACGCAGGCTTAAAAATCGCAACGGGGGATTATATTCAATTCTTCGACAGTGACGATCTGTGTTCGCTCAACAAGCTTGAACGTCAGGCAACGGCATTAGAAACTTCTGGTGGCGATATTGCCTATAGTCCCTGGGTAAAGGTCTATATCGATCGCCCCCTGGTGCGCTTTGAAAACAACGTCATTCAGCAGCAAGCCTTACCCCGTAACGTCGATCCCCTAGCCTGTTTTCTGCGGGGATGGTCGATCGTATTTCAAAGCTGTCTGCTGAAACACTCCTTTATTCGGAGCATCGGCACCTATCGGACCGACCTAATGCCCTCAGAGGATGCGGAGTTTTTATTTCGGATGTTACTGCACGGAGCCAAACTCCAATTCGTTCCCGACTGTCTCGTGCTTTACAGGCTTCACACGATGGGACAGATTACCGCC
>JBAUTA010001365.1:0-2125 GCA_049581985.1 Kovacikia sp. | reverse complement strand
CCTAGGGGCCTTGCTTGACTTCCAGCATTTCTATTGCTTCCAGCACCTCAAAGCCGTGGCCGCCGGTGATTAACAGGAGCAGACGCCCGATAGGTTTTCATCGGTTCAGCAGAACGTTGATCGACTGGCACTGGAGGGATTGTCATGAGCCGTAAACCCAAAGCGATGAACGGATGGGTCTCCATTTTAGTGCAGACTCAATCCGTAGATTTTCGGTGAGGGGCGATCGCCCTTGGTCAGGAACCGCAGGGGCAAGTTATCTAAGTAGTAACCACTTTGTCAGGTAACAAAATGATCCAAAATCGAGTCAGTGCAACACTCAGTGCCAGCGACAAAGCCACCATCATGGAGGCCTTCGAAACGCTCAAAGCAAGCATGCCCTTCCTCACCTCCTTTACATCAGACGAACGGAAAGCCTTACCCAAAACCGGCGATCGCTCCCGTGGCTTTATCTTAAATGCCCTGGAAGTAGCCGAACATCATACCGACTGCCTGCCGCGTTCATTTGACATTGCCGAAATGCAAAAAGATGTGCAATTGATAGAAGATCTCTATCCGATTTTGATGGTGATCAATCAACTGCAAAGCGTAGTCAACGACACCTACACGGCTGCCAACTGTGAAGCCTATACAGCGGCACTTAAAGTCTATGACTGTGCAAAAGCAAATGCAGATATGCCAGGGATGAAACCCGTCGTCGAACAACTGAAACAACAATTTGCCCGTCGCACCAGGAAAACCCCGACCCCCACCACCCCCGCCGACCTGGCTCAAGCAAGCGCCTAACGCCCGCTAGTGTTGTAAACACTAAATTTTGCAATAGGGGGAAACCCCTTTCAAAACTTTATTTTTGTTACCTAGCATTGCTCCTTGCGACACAAGCATCCATTCTCAAGCCCAAAGAAACGTTCTTACCACCCCGTAGGAACGTTTCTTTTTGATCATGCAGCCCTCCTAGCGATCGCCCCCAATCATCCTTTCCACCGATACCCCCCATTGATTCGCTGAAAGCAACCGAGCTATGTCCGCATCCGATCGTTCTTTGCCCGCTAGCAACCGTCCTTATCCCCAGTAGCAACCGTCCTTATCGAACAGGCAACCGCCCCAGCAGTGCCCACCAGCCTTATTTCAGTGCCATTCAGTGCCATTCAGTGCCATTCAGTGCCATTCCGCTATAGCTGCTCTGGGTCGATGCCTAACTCCCTTAATCTGGCGGCTAAGCGATCGGCCCGTTGAGCCTCCTGCTGAGCCCGTTGAGCCTCCTGCTCTGCCCGCTCCCCTGCTGTCGAGAGCCATCGGTTTGTCGCATCAAACCAGCGCAGCCATCGCCCCTCCGCATCCTGATAGGTGCCCTGCCACACCCCCAACCCCAACTCCAGATCGTCAAACCAGATACGCTGCTCCTGAATCGCCATTTCCTGATAACGGGTGCCCACTAGCTGAAAGACCCGCAACTGGTTTTGGTAGCGGTCAAACAGCACATAGTAGGGAATGCGCAAAACCTGCTCATAGGTCTGCCATTTGGTCGGGGGTTGGTTCACCTCGCGCAGGGTTTGCCCCAGGTCTTCAGCTTCAGTTCCGGGAGAGAGCAGTTCCACCACTAAAAAGGGCACCACTCCTTCAATCCAGATCACATAGCTTAAGCGTAAGTCCCGTTGGGTTTGAGCCCGGGGAACGCCCAAGACCAGAAACCAATCGGGGCGTTTATGCCATTGGGGTTGGCGAGAGTCATAGTAAAGGTTAAGGTCAGAGCCAATGAAGACCTGATCTGCCGGGTAAGTCGGCGGCTGGCAGGTTTCCCGCAGGAGTTGGGGTTGAAAAACGTGAAATTCATCTGGCAAGCCGGGTTCCTCCGGATCTTCGCTAGGCAGATCCGCCATCGTTGGCAGGATGGCCTCTGGCGGTGGCGGCAGATTTGGATCATACAACGGGCGATCGTACATGGAAGATCTCCAGATTCAGGACTGGAAGGGAGCAAGCCCGATGGGTTGAGACGTTGCATTCCATTGTATCGCCATCACTTCTATCCATCACTTCTACTATAGATAGCCGTAGTCATGAGATAGCCGTAGTCATGCTGGTTAGGACAGGGTGCAGGAGTTCCACCCCTGCACCCCGTCCCCAA
>JBAUTA010001364.1:0-1603 GCA_049581985.1 Kovacikia sp. | reverse complement strand
TATAAATTGTTACCTCTCATACTGAGAAGCTATCGGTCAGAGTTAGAGCTTTAGATAAAAAAGATACAGGTAACTTAAAGTTAAAGTTTAGATAATCAACCGGAGCAGGGCTGCTGATACCAATTTAAATAGCAAACAGGGCAGATTGGGGACGGGGTGGGGTGGAACCCCTGGCTGGGGGCGAAGCCCCCACACACCCCTCTGCAACTTTTATTTTTTAAATTGGTATGAGTAGGAAGATCGTTTAACCTCGCTTACCCCCTTGGCAAGGGAGCTTTCCAGGGAAACGTGGCAGGGGTCAGTTCCATCAAATTCCCTGATTGAATCGGTATTAATTGTTCTACGGGTGAGGCAAGCAGTTCTTTGAACCTGGCCCCCGATCGGGTATCTTTTTCGCGAAATTTCCTGACATCTTTGTAATGGCTACATTCTCGTCCTATACCCCTTTTCAAGGGTGTGAGGTACAGTGAGGGTGCTTCGCGCCCCCCTGCGCCTCACATCTCTGTATTTCACCCAAGTGCAAACTGCTATATACAGCAGTAGAATAGGAACCTATGGAACGCGAAGTCATTACTCTTCTGTCAAAACGAGAAATTGAGAAAATGCGCCAGGCAGGTCACCTGGCAGCAAAATTGCTGCATCACCTGTCTTCCTGGGTCACTCCAGGCGTTAGTACTCTAGTACTTAACGATGAGGCTGAACGTTGGACTCAAGCCCACGGCGCAAAAAGTGCCCCCCTTGGTTATAAGGGGTATCCCAAATCTATCTGCACCAGTGTTAATGAGGTGGTCTGTCATGGAATCCCCAACGCTAAGCAAGTGCTTAAAGATGGGGACATTATTAATATTGACGTGACCCTGATTGTTGAGGGCTATCACGGGGATACCTCTAAAACCTTCTTTGTCGGGGAACCGTCGCCGATCGCGAGAAAACTGGTGGAAGTGACTGAAGAATGCCGTCGTCGAGGCATTAAGGCCGTCAAGCCTGGAGCCAAAATTGGTGATATTGGCGCAGCCATTCAAGAATATGCAGAATCTCAGGGGTTTTCGGTTGTAAGGGATTTTGTCGGGCATGGGATCAGTAACATCTTCCATACCGCTCCCCAAATTCCCCACTATGGAGAATGGGGCAAGGGTCGGCGGTTACGACCGGGAATGGTGTTTACGATCGAGCCCATGATCAACGAGGGCACCTGGGAAGTGGAAGTTTTATCAGATAAATGGACTGCATTAACCCTCGATCGCAAACTTTCTGCCCAGTGTGAACATACGCTAGTTGTGACCGAAGAGGGCGTTGAGATTCTGACACCTTATCCGGGGGAAGATGGGGTGTAGGGAATCAGTATGAATCGCCTGGAACAGCAAATTCAGTTTGTATTAGAGATTGACAAACTGAAACGGATACTGCGCCAAACCTTATTAACCGATGGTTCGCGGCAGGAGAATAGTGCGGAACATTCCTGGCATATCGCCCTGATGGCGATCGTCCTGGCAGAATATGCTCCTGTTCCGATTGATGTTCTGGGCGTGATCAAAATGCTGCTGATTCACGATCTGGTGGAGATTGACGCTGGAGACACGTTTTGTTACGACCTTTCGGCTAA
>JBAUTA010001363.1:0-8915 GCA_049581985.1 Kovacikia sp. | reverse complement strand
TTGATCAGCTCCTGTTTCAAGAGTCAGCAACCGCCGTAGGGACCTCTGCTCCAGGGCGGATGGCGGCCAACACAGCTCTGAACTTTTTGCTGCTGGGATCTGCCCTATTCCTGTTGAGCAGACCCCGATCATTTCACCCCGGTGTGCAAACCTTTGCCTTGGTGGCGTTTTTCATAGCTCTCCTGGGGTTGCTTGGCTATATCTACAACATTCAAGAGTTTTATGGCTTTGGTTCGTACACCAAGATGGCGGTCCATACGGCGATCGCGTTCCTGGTTCTCTGCACTGGCATCCTCTGCCTCCATCCCGACCAGGGAATTATGGGCACGATCACCAGTCAGCACGCCGGTGGACTCATGGCAAGACGGTTACTGTTGACGGTACTCGGCGTGCCTCCCATTCTGAGTGGGCTGATTCTGGCTGGCTATCGGGCCAAATTCTATGGCGGTGAAGTCGGCTTATCCCTCTCTGCCGTATTCAGCATCGTGGTGTTTGCTGTTGTGATCTGGAGAAATGCGCAAATCCTGGGCAAAATCGATACTCGTCGGCAACAGGCGGAAGAACAGCGTCAGAGTGAGGCGCGCTTTCGCTCTTTGATCACTGCAACGTCTCAAATTGTTTGGACAACCCGTGCCGATGGGCGGATACTGGATGATTCTCCGACTTGGAGAGATTATACGGGACAAACCTTTGAAGAATATAAGGAATTTGGCTGGTTAGACGCGGTTCATCCAGATGACCGGGAGCAGTCTGCGCAACGATGGTCCCAGGCGGTTGCAGCGAGGAGTTTATACGAAGCGGAATACCGTCTGCAATCGACGGCAGGGCAGTATCGTCACTTCTGGGTGCGGGGAGTTCCGGTTTTTGGCAAGGATGGCAACATCCATGAATGGATCGGCACTTGCACCGATATTCACGATCGCAAACAAGCTGAAATGGCTCTCTTCCAGTTAGCAGCGATTGTGGAATCTTCGGAAGATGCCATTTTTAGTAAAACGCTAGATGGGATAATTACGAGTTGGAATGCTGGAGCAGAAAGATTATTTGGCTACACACCAGCGGAAGCAATCGGTCAGCATATCTCTCTCATCATCCCCGCCGATCGGCTGGAGGAAGAACCTCAAATTCTGAATAAACTAAGCCGGGGAGAGCGGATTGAGCATTTCGAGACCTTGCGGAAACGAAAAGATGGAACCCTGATTGATCTTTCCCTCACCGTTTCTCCGATTAAAGATCCAACCGGTGCCGTCATCGGCATCTCGAAAATTGCACGGGATATCAGCAAACAGCAAACGGCATTACGCGTGCGCCAGGAGGCGGAAGAGGCGTTACGAAATCAAACCCATCTGCTCAATCTAATCCTCGATAGCATGAGTGATGGAGTCGTTGTTGCGAATGAACAGGGGCAGTTTCTGGTATTTAACCCAGCAGCCGAGCACCTGTTCGCCAGTGGTGCAACAGACACCAGTGAGGATGAATGGTCCCAGCAATACGGCCTGTTTCTGCCCGATCAGGTAACCCCCTTCCCGATGGAGGAAATTCCTCTGGCACGGACAATTCGAGGGGAGGAGGTGAAAGACGTCGAACTATTTGTCCGCCATTCCCAGGCACCCAATGGCCGTTGGGTGCTCGTCAACGGTAGACCCCTGAGGGATGAGTCCGGTCAGATTAAAGGTGGGGTGGTGGTCTGTCGGGACGTCAGCGAGAGTAAAGAAGCCGAACTCACGTTACGTCAAAGTGAAGAACGGTTACAAGCGATTCTCGATAATTCGCCTACGGTCATCTACCTGAAGGATCCCCAGGGGCACTTTATTACCGTCAATCGTCAATTTGAATCCCTATTTCACCGCAGTAAAACGGAGATTGTCGGTAAGCGAAATTGTGACTTATTTGAGCCAGATCTGGCGGAAACCTTTGATGCAAATGACCGCGAGGTATTGAAAGCAGGAGCGGCAATGCAATGGGAGGAAGTGGCCCCCCATGATGATGGGTTGCATACCTATCTCTCCCTTAAATTTCCATTGCTGACGGCTGAGGGCATTCCCTATGCCCTGTGTGGGATGTCAACCGATATTACCGATCGCAAACAAGCAGAGAACGCCCTTACCCAGGCAAAGGAAGCAGCGGAAGCGGCAAATCGAGCAAAGAGTGAGTTCCTGGCGAATATGAGCCACGAGTTGCGCACTCCCCTCAATGGGGTCATCGGCTATGCCCAAATTCTTCAGCGAGCAAAAACCCTGAGTGAAGAAGATCGATCGCGGATTGAGGTAATTCACCAGTGCGGATCGCACTTGCTGACCTTAATCAATGACATTTTGGATCTGTCAAAAATCGAAGCGCGGAAAGTGGAATTGCTCCCCACCGATTTTCACCTACCAGCCTTTCTCCAAGGGGTGGCTGAAATGTGTCGGATTCGCGCTGAGCTTAAAGGCATTCGATTCCAGTATGAGTCGGCTCCTGAACTACCCATCGGGATTCGGGCGGATGAAAAACGCCTGCGCCAAGTGCTGATTAACCTTCTCAGCAACGCGATTAAATTTACGGATAACGGGAGTGTCAGCTTCACAATTAGCTTTGCCAGTGAGGGGAAAGCTCGTTTTGAAGTGCGGGATACCGGCATTGGCATTCCCCAGGAAAAACTTCAGTCAATCTTTCAACCCTTTGAGCAGGTGAGTGACGCCAAACGACAGTCAGAAGGAACCGGACTGGGATTGGCCATCAGTCGGGAAATTGTGGAATTAATGGGCAGCACGATTCAGGTGCAAAGTGAGGTGGGGGTTGGTAGTATTTTCTGGTTTGATGTGGAACTGTCTGAAGCAGAAGAGTGGGTGAAAACGGCTCAAACCGATCGCCACGGACAGATTATTGGGATCAAGAACAGTCAACCCAGGATTCTGGTCGTCGATGACAAATGGGAAAATCGATCGGTGATTACCAATCTCCTGAGTCCAATCGGGTTTGAAGTATTGGCAGCCACCAATGGCAACGAAGGGTGGCAGAAGGTTCTAGAATTCCACCCCGATCTTGTGATTACGGATCTGATGATGCCAGACCAGGACGGGTTTGAATTGATCAACCAGATTCGGGCTTCAGAATCATGCAAAGACCTGATTGTAATCGTTTCATCCGCCAGTGTGTTTGAGGCAGATCAATATCGCAGCATTGAAGCAGGAGGCAATGACTTTCTACCTAAACCTGTATTGGCTACAGAATTATTTCAGAAATTACAAGAGCATTTGCACCTGCAATGGATCTACGAGGAAGAGCAACCGCTGGCGAAACCAGACACCGATTCGGTCGCGTTCCTTGCTCCTCCGACCAGGGAACTGGAAATGATTTATGAGTTAGCCATGAAAGGCAATTTCATCAGAATCTCAAAACAAGCTGCATTGCTGGAACAAATGGATGCAAAGTATGGCCCCTTCGCAAAAAAACTGCAGCAACTGGCAAAGGGATTTCAAGACCAGGAAATTCTAACCCTCATCCAATCCTACAAATAATTCCTCTTTACTTAGTCCACAAGCAAGAATATGAACCTAGCCATGGACCAGAATGCGATCGTACTCATCGTTGACGATAATCCTGCAAACTTAGGCGTCCTATCGGATACCCTCGATCAAGCGGGGGTAGAAGTTTGGGTTGCCCAATCAGGGAAAATTGCTTTAGAACGCGTCAAATATGCCTTACCCAACTTGATTTTGCTGGATGTCATGATGCCAGAAATCAATGGCTTTGAAACCTGTCGCCAACTGAAGGAAAACTTAGAAACCAGGGATGTTCCAGTCATCTTCATGACTGCCCTTTCTGATACCGAAAATAAAGTGCAGGGATTTCAGTTGGGAGCGGTAGATTACATCACCAAACCATTTCAGCAAGAGGAAGTGCTGGCTCGTGTCCAGTTGCACTTAAAGCTTTCTGACCTGGCTAAGAAATTGGAAGAGAAAAATGTCCTATTAGAGCAAAAAGTCACAGAAACGAATCAGGCTTATCAGGACTTGCAGCAAATGCAACTCCAACTCATTCAGAATGAAAAAATGTCTGGGTTAGGGCAAATGGCGGCTGGGATTGCCCATGAAATTAACAATCCAGTGAACTTTATTTATGGCAACCTTGTCCATGCAAAAGAATATATTGAAGATGTGATGGGACTGCTCAACTTATATCAAGCAGAGTATCCCCATCCCACTCCTCGCATTCTGGTAGAACAGGACGAGATCGATCTCGCGTTTATCCAGGACGATCTGGTAAAGCTGTTCAACTCAATGACCCTGGGCGCACACCGGATTCATGAAATTGTCAAATCGATGCGAATCTTCTCCCGCATAGACGAGTCCGAATCAAAAGCTGTTGATATCCATGAGGGAATTGACAGTACGCTTACGATTCTGCATCATCGTTTGAAAGCAGGTCCCGACCACGCAGCGATCGAAGTCGTTCGTGACTACGGTCAATTACCCCTCGTAGAATGCTATGCGGGACAGCTGAATCAGGTATTTATGAATATTTTGTCGAATGCGATTGATGCCTTAAATGAATACAACCAGCAGCGAACCTTTGAGGATAGTGTCAAACAACCTGGCAGAATTCAAATCAGTACTGCACTTGTAGATGGCAATTGGATCACTATCCGCATAGCCGATAATGGCCCAGGAATCAGTGAAAAGGTACAAACAAGATTGTTCGATCCGTTCTTTACTACAAAGCCTGTAGGGAAAGGCACTGGTTTGGGTTTATCGATTAGTTATGAAATTATTGCTGAAAAGCATGGTGGAAAACTCTACTGCCATTCAACATCAGAATCAGGAACAGAATTTGTCATTGAAATCCCAGCGAAGCAGCAAGACTATTTCGCGGCTTAGGCAGCTTGTCAGCACGATCGCCCCTCTCCCCAAATCGAGTTAGATCACAAACCCCAATCGCAGCAGTGCTTTCACCCTATTCTAACTGCGATCGCGGTTGCTTCAACTCTTTTCATGGAACAAATCCAGCAGTTGCAGGCAATCGCCCCTCAAACCCAGCAGCAGCACTGCGATCGCTCTTGCTACGGGTCTCCCATAAACAAATCTAGAGGAGCACTCACCCGTGCCCCAATTCCGGGCACGCCCCAGGGATCATTCGCCTCCGGCCTCTCCGTCTCATCGTAAACGAGAGGACTTAGACCTCCGGCTTGCAACACTAGGGGTTAGATTCGCATGATGGGACTATCCCAAGTTTCTGCATCAAAAAGCGGTTCCACCTGTAGTGGTCCAGCTTCAACGTCTTTCTTCAGCGTCTTTATAGAACAAAAATACCATAACAAAGTCCAACGGCTCAGTTCTTTTCTATAAATCTGATAAAATCCGATCTGAATTCCATGAAAAATGGATGAAGATCAGGGTTTACACTGAATCTGGCTTTTTCTCAGGCGAAGATAATAGGGACTAGCCTGATAGAAGTTGCCCTAAAAACTAGGAACATGTCATATAAAGTCCCTAGAGGATCGCTTAAAGAACTTACCCAACTGACAGCCAGTTTAACGCTGCTAACTACATTAGCAGTAGCCTATCCCTTGCCAGGAGCCGCCCAAACGCCAGCTCAGAAAGAAGCTAGCCCTACTACCACCAGTGTGAATACAGGTCTTGGTGAAGTGGATGAGGCTTACACCTTAGGGCCGGGAGATCGCGTCCGCATTGACGTTTTCAAGCTGACTCAATACAGCGGAGAGAATCAAGTCCTCGCAGATGGGACCCTTAACCTTCCTCAAATTGGCAGCGTATCGGTTGTAGGCATGACCTTAAAAGAGGCTACTGCTGCCCTCTCTGCCCAGTATGGGCGTTTACTCAAATATCCAATTGTGACGATCACCCTCCTGACCCCTCGCCCCGTCAAAGTTGGGGTTTCAGGAGAGGTCAATCGTCCAGGTGCTTACACCATTCCCACTACAGATACAGGCTCTCAGCTTTCCACTGTAACGAAGGCACTTCAGCTAGCAGGTGGCATTACCCAACTAGCAGACCTCCGCCGCGTCAAAATTCGGCGTCCTCAGCGATCGGGTTCTAGCCAACTCATTCAGGTCAATCTTTGGGATTTTCTACAAACCGGCAACCTCAGTCAGGACGTTACGCTACGGAGTGGGGATGCAATTTTTGTGCCCACAGTTAGCAAAACAAACCTGGCTGAATCTGTTCAAATTGCTTCCGCCAGCTTTGCGACAGATAGAAGCCGTCCACTCAATATTGCGGTGGTTGGAGAAGTCTATCGTCCAGGACCTTACACCGTAACCGCCTCTTCAAGAACTGGAGCAGCGGGGGAAACCGGACAAACAGGGGGAGCAGGGGAAACTGAAAAACCCCCCACCATCACACGAGCGATTCAGGTTGCTGGAGGAATTAAACCCCAGGCAGATGTTCGCCGGGTACAGGTGCGCCGGATAACAAAGACTGGTTCTGAGCAGACAATTGACATTGATCTCTGGAAATTGCTGCAAACAGGGGATCTTAATCAAGATCTAATCCTGCAAGATAGAGACACGGTTGTTATCCCAACAGCCACGAATATCACTGCAGCAGAAGCAACCCAAATTGCCGCAGCCAGTTTCTCCCCTGACAGTATTCGGGTGAATGTAGTGGGCGAAGTTAAGCAGCCCGGAATCGTTAAAGTTCCACCCAACACCCCCTTAAATCAAGCCCTACTCGCTGCTGGAGGTTTTAATGTCCGAGCTCGCAAGAGTTCTGTTGATCTCATCCGCCTGAACCCAGATGGCACCGTTAGCCGCCGCAGTATTCCGATCGACCTTGCCCAGGGAATCAATGAAAAAAGCAACCCTGCCCTCCGCAACGACGATATCATTGTTGCCAATCGTTCTGGTCTAACCGTCTTTTCGGATAACTTAAATGCTGTAGTCACCCCAATCAGTAATTTTCTCTCGATATTTAGTTTGTACACTATTCTAAAGTAATCGCTTTGGGAGCGCAGCTAAGTAATTGAGTTTTAAGTAAAGTTAGGGGCATCCATGTTTTTAGTAGTTAGGATTTAGACTGATTGAAAACATCGCCAGTCAGCGAATTTGCAGAGACTAAGATGGAAAGCGAACAACATTCTCAAACCTTGTCAGTCAGAGGTAATAATGGGCGGTTCCAACAACTGCCCATTATTACCTCATCCCAATCTGACAATAGTGACGAAGGCGGGTTAAACCTTGGAGAAGTTTTTGCTACTTTACGTCGCAGGATCCCCATCATTGCAGGCGTCACAACAGTTGTAACATCAGCTGCTTTGCTAAAAGCGTTAACTAGCACCCCCACCTACCAGGGGTCGTTCCAGATTTTAACCAAACCTGTAACGGTCGAATCTCAAGTGCTTTCCTCGGTTCCTCAGACCTTGAGCAGCAAAGACTCCCAACAAACAACCGAGAAAAGTAAAGGTGTGGATGAAACCACCCTCAAACTGCTGAAAAGCCCTAAGCTGATATCTCCCATTGCGAAGGAACTACAAACAAGGTATCCAGATCTTACCTATGATTCCCTCGTTAGCAGCCTGACTGTTGCACCCGTTATTAATAGTGAGGTCTTGGACACTCGCTATGAGGATAAGGATCCTGAAAAAGTCAAGGCAGTATTGAAGCTGCTATCCGATGCCTATCTTAACTACAGTCTTGAGGAACGTTTAGCGGATGTCCGTCAGGGAATTGAGTTTGTCAATACTCAACTGCCTCAACTTCAAAAGCGAGTTGAGGATATCCAAGACCGCCTCCAAAGTTTTCGACAACAGTACAACCTAATTGATCCGGATTCTGCCGGAAAACAACTAACTGACCAGGTCAGTACGATTGAAAAACAGCAACTTGAAGCCCAGGTTCAATTAAACGAATCGCGTGCACTGTATATCGAGTTAGCCAACCAATTATCTCAGGCAAACAGCGAATCAGCGGTCGCCTCAATCCTCAGCAGTAATGCCCGTTATCAAGAACTGCTTAGGCAGATTTTGACTGTAGATAGCGATATGGCTAAAGAGTCCAGCCTATTTCGCGAAAATACTCCCAATGTTCAAGTATTACGGGATCAGAAACAAAATCTCCTTCCTTTACTTCGGCGAGAAGGGCAACGGGTTCAGGGGGAAGTTGCCAGCAAAATCCGAGAATTAGAAGCTCGTAGTCGAATTCTGGCCCAAGCTGACAGTCTCCTCAAGCAACAAGTCAAGCAGTTATCAGTGGTTTCTCGCCAGTATACGGATATTCAGCAAGAGTTAAAAATTGCTACAGACAATTTAAATCAATTTTTGACTAAGCGAGAAGCCCTACGGATTGATGCTGGACAACGGAAGACTCCCTGGCAGATCCTGACTGCTCCAACAGACCCCTTCCCCTCGGCTGCTAATGTTAAGCAGACAGCGATCCTAGGAGCCGTTCTAGGCCTATTGCTAGGCGTCGGTGTTGCCTTAGTTTTAGATAAATTTAGCAACGTTATCCATTCGCCTGAAGGGTTTAAGGAGAAGACCAAACTGCCTATTCTGGGTGTGATTCCGTTCAATCCGGACATAGCAGAAGTTGAAAGACTCGTCGCTGCCAAAGATGCTTCTGGGCTAGTTCAACAGATCCGGCAGAGATTGGGATTTGAGGAAGGGTCTCAAGTCCAGTTTCAGGCCCATCAGTATGTGTCTTCGCCATTTTTGGAAGCTTTTCGATCGCTGTATACCAATATTCTCCTACTTGGTTCTGATACTCACATTCATTCCCTGGTAATTAGTTCATCCGTGCCTGGAGAAGGAAAATCCACTATTGCCATATACCTGGCTCAAGCGGCTGCGGCCTTGGGGCAGAAAGTTTTGCTCGTAGACACCGATTTACGTATCCCCCAACTTCATAACCGATTGGAATTAGCGAATACCTGCGGCCTCAGTCATGTGATTTCCTTAGATCTGGATGCTGAGCAGGCGAT
>JBAUTA010001362.1:0-2659 GCA_049581985.1 Kovacikia sp. | reverse complement strand
GTTTTAAGGTTTGTGTTTTCAGGTTTTAGTTTAGGTTACCCAAATTGAACAGGTCCACTATCTTATTCTCTCAGTTGCACGGTAAAGGCTTCTTTTAGGAAGACTTCAGTTTACCTTAAGTTGCCGTAGAAAAACGCTAGAGGATTTGGGGAGGGGGGAAGGGAGAGGAAAGGAGAAGAAGAGGGGAGGGTGGGGGAGAGGGTTGACTCTGGCACCGGACACGTTACTTCAGCATTCTCTCTAAAAATTGCTGTGCCCGCTCACATTGGGGATTGCTGAAAAACTCTTTAGGTGGGGCGTCTTCCGCCAGTAGCCCCTGGTTGAGGAACCAGACCCGACTGGAGACATCTCGGGCAAATCCCATCTCGTGGGTGACGATCGCCATCGTCATCCCCGATCTTGCCAGTGCTTTCATGACCTCTAGCACTTCCTGTACCATTTCCGGGTCTAAGGCCGATGTGGGTTCGTCAAACAGGATAATTTCTGGCTTCATTGCCAAAGCACGGGCGATCGCCACGCGCTGCTTCTGCCCACCCGATAATTTTGAAGGAAACACATCCGCCTTTTCTGCCAAACCCATTTTGTTCAGCAAGTCCATTGCCGTATTCCTGGCTTCCACAGCGGACGCTTTGCCAACCTTGAGTGGAGCATAGGTGATGTTTTGCAACACCGTCATATGGGGAAATAGATGAAAATGCTGAAATACCATCCCCACCTCCTGCCGCACTTTTGAGATATTTGTCTTAGGGGAGGTGATTTCCTGATCCCGGAAGTAAATTCGCCCCCTGGTCGGCGTTTCTAGCAGATTCATACAGCGCAGCAAGGTTGATTTGCCACAGCCAGAGGGACCAATCACCGCAACAACTTCGCCCTTCTGAATTTCCGTCGAAATCCCTTTTAACACCTCCAAAGGGCCAAAGGACTTGTGGAGAAATTCGGTTCGAATAATGGCTTCACTCATGGTGGTAATACCTGGTCGATAGTCAATTATCTGTTATTCTCATTGCCGATCCTGGCCGATCCCGCTTCTCAATCACTTCGTCTTAGCCGCTTTTCTAAGATGGAAGCGACGGAGGTTAATCCCATAACTAGAATGTAGTAGATCAAACCAGCGAAGAGCAGAGGCTCAAAGTAGATATATTTGTTTGCGCCTACAATTTGGGCACTGCGAAGGATTTCTACGACACCGATCGTGGAAACGAGGGAAGAATCTTTTAGCAGGCTGACTGTCTCGTTTACCAGGGCAGGCAGGATGTTTTTTAATGCCTGGGGCAAAATCACATCCCACATCATCAGCCAATAGGGAACTCCCAGGGATTTCGCGGCTTCACCCTGTCCTTTATCGACTGCCTGGATGCCTGCCCGGATGGTTTCTGACATGTATGCGCCAGAGTTCAATGTAAAGGTTGCAACCCCAGCCTGGAGTGCGGGAATGTCGTAGCCAATCAGTTGCGGGGTGGCGTAGTAAATCAGAGAAAGCTGCAACAGTAGGGGTGTCCCCCGAAAGATGGAGGTGTAGGCTTTGGCGAACCACTGCAGGGGTTTTAACCCAGAGATTTTGAACAGGGAAAGAACCGTTGCCCAAATTAGCCCCAGCAAGACCGACAGCAGGGTGAATAGGAGGGTAACGGGGATCCCTGCCAGAATGAACGGAATGTCGGGAAAGATGCGTTTGAAGTCGAGATTAAATCCCGCTTTCTTTTCTGGCGCGGTGGGGGTTGTCTGGGCTGCCTGGGCTGTGGTGTTCTGGGAAAACCATTCCTTTGAAAGTCTGGTCAGTTCCCCGCTTGCCTTCATGTTGGCAAGGACTTTGTTGAACGGTTCCACCAGCTTAGACCCCTTAGGGAAGGCGATCGCCGAACCCGATTCTTCGGTTGATGGAATAGGATTGAACTCTAACTCCGGATTGGCCTGGGCAAAGCCTTCAGCAACGGTATTTTCGACGATCGCTGCATCAATCCGCTGAGATTTTAGCTCCTGAATGATATCTGGCACCCGGTTCAGTTGCTTCAACTCGATTCCTTTAACCTTTTCGGCAATCTTTTTAGCGTTTTGCTCCTGAATGGTACCCAATTGTATGCCTACCTGCTTGCCTTTCAGGTCTTCTGGTTTGGTTAAATTGCTGCCTTTAGGCGCAATAATGACATCCTTCGCTTCGTAATAAATGGTCGAGAAATCAATGTTTTTTCGGCGCTCAGCAGTTGGGGTCATCCCCGCCATCACAAAATCTGCCCGTTTCGCCTGCAGCGCAGGAATCAAACCATTAAAGTCAGACTCCTGAATCTTGAGTTGAAACCCCAGGTTCTTGGCGATGTAATTGGCAATGTCAATGTCAAAACCGACGATTTTCCGCTCGTTCCCTTTGGTGTCATAGAACTCATAGGGTGGATAGTCGGGGGAAGTCGTCATAATTAACTCGTCTTTGCCCACCGCAGATTGGGCAAAGGCTTTCAAGGAGTCAATGTGATCGGCGATCGTGTGCAATGCCACCACAAGAACAAGAACAATAGGGAACAACCATAGTTTTCGTTTCATTGCACCGATACCCATTTTGGATTTTGGATTTTGAATTTTTGATTGAAGAAGATAGGGGCTGGAAAAGGAGGGAGATTTGGATTGAAGATTTTAGATTGAAGGTTTTAGATTGAAGATTTTAGGG
>JBAUTA010001361.1:0-5522 GCA_049581985.1 Kovacikia sp. | reverse complement strand
TAATAATAGTCAATGGTGGATTGAATATGATGCATCTAGTGGTGAGTTTTTTAAAAAAACATCTAAGGTAGCTAATAAGAATGATGCTAAATGGAAAACCGTAACTTTTGAGATCAATGATGCAACTTTTCTGAACCATCAGAACTGTAATATGGATTTTCGTATTTATAATGGAGGGCAAGCAGATCTAACTGTCCGATTTGTTCGTGTGATTAAATTGGAACAAAGAAATATCCGAAAAAAGGTTGAATCAAAAACTCTTCTTAATTCTTTATAGTTGATACACTCAAAAATATTGTTTTGCAAAATTTTTGACAATAGAGAAAGTTGTATTACTCACCTGCGATCTTGAATATGGCGGCGCTCAAAGACAATTAGTGAAGCTAGTAAAAGAGTTTGAGAAACAAAAACTGATGTAATAGTATTGCACTTTTATTTTGGTGACGCTTAGTCTTTTTCTATCGAGCTACTTATTGAGAAATCAAACAATGCGAATTACCTTGATTATTTACGCCCTGACTTCTGGAGGTGCCGAGCGAGTCTTATCAATCATGGCAAACTATTGGGCATCAAAAGGATGGTTAATTACCTTACTGACCTTTGATGATGGCTCAGTGGCTCCTTTTTATGAATTAGATCCGCGCGTTCAACACTTACCTCTGAAGCTTGCGGGGTATTCCTCTAACCCTTTCGCTGCAATTGTGAATAATTGGCAACGAGTTCAGGTTTTACGATCGGGCATCATTAACAGTCAGCCTGATGTAGTTATTAGTTTCTTGGACACGACTAATGTCACGACCCTATTAGCAGCTCGAAAATTGCCTTTTCCAGTGATTGTGGATGAACAGAACCATCCTACGATGTGTCGGGTTAGCAAGAGTTGGGACTTGTTGCGGCAGTGTATGTACCCTCAAGCCGATCAAATTGTGGCGATTACAGAAAGAGCCTTAAGCTATTTTTCTCCCCAAGTGCAAGCGCGTGGCTGTGTGATTCCCAACCCAGCTATGGTGGTGACACGAGCCGAAGGAGCCACAGTGCAACTGCTGACTAAACCATCCTTGATTGCCATGGGTCGCCTTGATCCCCAGAAAGGATTTGATATACTGCTTCAAGCTTTTGCGCCCCTGAAAGATCGCTATCCTGATTGGACATTGACGATTTTAGGCGAAGGTGCATTGCGTTCGGAACTGGAAACCCAGCGCGATCAATTGGGCTTGCGCGATCGCGCCAATTTTCTGGGCGCAGTCAAAAATCCCCACGATTTCCTTACCGATGCCGATATCTTTGTCATGTCGTCTCGATTTGAAGGATTTCCCAACGCGCTTTGTGAAGCAATGGCATCTGGGCTAGCTGTGATCTCAGCCGACTGCCTCAGTGGCCCCCGTGAGATCATTCGGGACGGGATTGATGGTCTTCTTGTGCCCACTGAAAACGTGGAGGCGCTGACCGCTGCAATGGAACGGCTCATGACCGACGAAACAGAACGGCGACGGCTTGCTGCAAGGGCTCCAGAGGTGACCGAACGATTTGGGCTAGAACAAGTGATGCAAATGTGGGAAGCCACAATTGAAAAGGTGATTCGAGAAAAGAGTAAATTGCGGACTCACACCAACTTTGGTCAACGCTCCAATGAGTTCTAGCGGTAAAGCATTCCTTAAACTTTATTGGCAATAAAGTTTAAGGAATGCTAACTATTGCACATTAGGTCGAAAATTTTGCACTTGGACACTTCCATTAACGCAACCGTTTTATTTCCAATTAAGTCTATTATTATCCTCTCTTAACTTAATGAGAAGAATTTAACCTATGAGAAGAATTGCTTTTTTCCTTCCTAATCTCCATGGCGGTGGCGCTGAGCGGGTGGCCATTAACTTACTCAAAGGTTTATTAGACCAAGAATTATCTCTAGACCTGGTGCTAGCTCGGGCTGAAGGGCCTTACTTAAAGGAAGTCCCTTCAGCGGTGCGGGTGATTGACTTGGACGAAACAGGTGTCATGCGAGCCGTTCTGCCCCTAACAAAGTATTTGCAAAAATACCAACCTTATGCACTCATTGCTCATTTGGCACATGCGAATGTAGCAGCAGTATTGGCTAAACAATTGGCACGCACGTCCACACGGGTTGTGTTAGTGGAACATGACAATATTTCCGCTGGTAAGTCGAAAGTATTGAAGGGAAGGTTACTTCCCCTATTTATGAAATTTCTTTACCCTTGTGCCGAAGCTATCGTCAGCGTTTCCCAAGGCATCAAACAAGATTTGCACACTCAAATTAATCTAACTGAAGAAAAAGTCAGAACCATTTACAATCCAGTGGTAGATGGGACTCTGATGGAAAAAGCAAACGCGACCTTGAATCATCCTTGGTTTCAACCCGGATTTCCGCCCGTCTTTTTGGGAGTCGGTCGATTAACTGAGCAAAAAGATTTTTTGACCCTTATCCAAGCTTTCGCGCAGTTGAGACAACAAAAATTTGCACGTCTGATAATCCTGGGCGAAGGGGAAGATCGATCGCAACTAGAAGCGGAAATTCATCGGCTAGGACTCACGGAAGATATAGCGCTCCCCGGTTTCATTGACAATCCTTATGCCTACATGCATCGGGCCAGTGCCTTTGTACTTTCTTCTCGGTGGGAAGCCCTGCCCACTGTACTCATTGAAGCGATGGCATGTGGCTGCCCTGTGATCTCAACAGATTGCCCTTTTGGTCCTCAAGAAATTTTAGAGGATGGGAAGCATGGGGCTTTAGTCCCCGTTGGCAATGTGTCCGCGCTGGCAAAGTCAATGTTGGATGCCCTGAAGTTTCCCCAACATCGCGAGTTGCTAACGCATCGCGCGAGCGATTTTTCCTTTGAATTATCCGTTCGTAATTACTTATCTCTTTTGAACAGCATATAAAATAAATCCTGACCATCGTTTTTATTGCCCATCAATCCGTCTTACAGTTACCAAAGTCCGAGAAGAATAGGGGTTTTCAGAAGCCCAGATTTTGATTTTCGTTGAAAGTATTTAGCCTTTTTTGGAAAGGGTTTGATGTTTATATGAATAAAAAGAGAGTTATATTATACCTTGCCACTGGGCTTAACACGGGTGGAGCAGAAACTATGCTTTATCGGTTATTAGAAAAGATAGATCGAACTCGATTCCAACCTTTGGTTGTTTCTTTAATGGATCATGGAACCCTGGGAAATTCCATTCAAGCTTTAGATATTCCGGTTTATTCATTAGGGATGAATCAAGGTATGCCATCTATTTCAGCCACTTGGAAACTCATGCAGCTTATTCAACGTCTGCAACCAGATTTACTTCAGGGTTGGATGTATCATGGAAATTTAGCAGTTTGGTTGGCCAGCTTTTTGTCCTTCCATCGTATTCCCGTGTTTTGGAGTATTCATCATTCGATTAGCTCTTTAGAATCTGAAAAAAGCATGACCCAAAGAATCATTCGTTGGGGAGCTAAAATTTCTCAATTCGTCCAGCAGATTATTTTTGTGTCACAGACCAGTAAATCTCAACATGAGCAATTGGGGTATTTTAGACAAAATAGCTGCGTGATTCCTAATGGCTTCGATACTTCTCTGTTTCAGCCATCGACAAATGGTAGGGTTTTGGTTCGAAAGGAATTAGGCTTGCCAGAGGAAACGTTCCTAATTGGCCTGATCTGTCGTTATCACCCAATGAAAGACCACGCTAACTTTCTTAACTCCGCCGCGCTTTTACTTCAGGAGTACCCAGATATCCATTTTGTTTTGATTGGACGAGATGTAGACTGGGCAAATCAAGAACTATGCCAAATAATTCAAAATCTCGGCATTGCTCATCGAGTCCATCTTCTCGGTGAGAGGCAGGACACGCCCCGTCTGACTGCGGCATTGGACATTTCTACATCTTCCTCAGCGTATGGAGAGGCATTTCCGTTAGTTGTTGGTGAAGCGATGGCTTGTGGTGTGTCCTGCGTAGTTACGGATGTTGGTGATTCTGGCTGGATTGTGGGTACTACGGGACGAACAGTTTCTCCACGCAACCCAATAGCACTAGCAAATGCCTGGAAAGAATTGATTGCATTAGCGCCCGATCAGAAATATGAATTGGGCCAAGCGGCACGATTGCGCATCATGAAAATGTTTTCTCTAGATGCGATCGTACAGCAATACGAGCAGCTATATGATCGCGCACTGTCCACAGTCTGCAAGTAATTGATTTTTGTATGCCTAAGTTAGGTAGGAAGAATGATTAGGAAAACTAAGCAGACAACTTTATTGGTAACGGGTGGATGTGGATCTATTGGGTCTCATCTTGTCGAGGCATTGGTTAAACAAGATCATAAGATTCGCGCTTTGGATGACCTGCTTACCGGTAAACGCGACAATACTGCCAAAATTGAGTCAATGCCTGCCAATCCCATGGTAGAGGTAAACTAATGAACAGACTTTTGATGGTTGCTACAGTTCCGGAGACTCTCAACGGGTTTCTTGCCCCCTTTGCTCAGCATTTTCGTTCCAAAGGCTGGTTAGTTGACGGAATGGCCCGTGGAATTTCAACTAATTCAAAATCATTAGAGGCGTTCGATCAGGTTTGGGATGTGGAGTGGTCACGTAGCCCACTTGACCCAAAAAATTTGCTCCGAACGCCTGACATAATCCGGAAGGTAATAGAGCAGAGGCAATACAACTTGGTACATGTTCACACGCCAGTTGCTGCCTTCGTGACCCGCTATGCGTTGAAAAGCATTAGGAAACAAGGATACCCTATAGTCATTTACACTGCTCATGGATTTCACTTTTACAAAGGCGGCTCACCCCTTAAAAATGCTATTTTTTTGGGTTTGGAAAAGCTTGGCGGTCAATGGACTGACCATCTCATTGTCATCAACCGCGAAGACGAAGCAGCTGCAAAAAGGTTTCAGTTGGTACCTGTTAAAAGAGTTCACTATATGCCAGGCATTGGTGTTGATCTAACTCACTACAACTCTGATGCGACTTCACTAACTGCAGTGGAATCTGTCCGCCTAGAAATGGGATTGACTCAAGAGATTCCTTTATTTCTTTGCATTGCAGAGTTCAGGCCACGAAAGCGGCATGCCGATTTGCTTCAAGCATTTGCGCGTATAGCAGGATCCAAAGCGCACTTAGCCCTGGCTGGTGAAGGGCCTTTACTCAAAGATATTAAGACACTAGCGGATAATTTAAGGATCCGCGATCGCGTGCACTTTCTCGGTTTTCGACAGGATATCCCAATCCTGATTCAGGCTTCTGTTGCAACAATACTCGTTTCACAACAGGAAGGGCTCCCAAGAAGTGTAATGGAATCCTTTTGCATTCGAGTCCCAGTCATCGGGACAGCGATTCGGGGAGTTCGCGACTTGTTGGCTGATTACTGTGGACTTCTAGTCAACGTTGGCGATGTGAATGCACTCACAAATGCTATGACCTGGATCTTAGATAATCCTCAAGAAGCCCGAAAAATGGGTGAAAGAGGAAGAATGCGCATGGCTGACTATGATCTACACCACATCATTGATT
>JBAUTA010001360.1:0-2811 GCA_049581985.1 Kovacikia sp. | reverse complement strand
GGTATGAAACGCTACGGAAATCTGTGGGCGCAGATCATTGACTTTGAGAACCTCCTGAAGGCCGCCCGCCAGGCCCAAAAGAGAAAACGGTTTCAGCGCAATGTCCCCCATCAAAAGTCAGCTCTTTGAGACTCGGTTGGGAGCGACCTTTGTCGGCTTTCGCGTCTTACCGAATCAAATCCGGGTGCGAGCTGAAAATCTCCGTCGATCGCGGCGCAGGGTACACCAGCTACAGGCCGACTATGCCAATGGTGTGATTACGTGGCAGCAGGTAGACCAGTCGATTCAGAGCTGGTTGGCCCATCTTCACCACGGCACCACCTGGCATTTACGACAGAAAATCTTCGATAATCTCGTTTTTCACCGAGAATAGTGAGGTGGCACTTCCCCTGTGGATGCTACAACGGGGTGGGCACCTCCGGCTGCGGGGCGGTTCCTGGAACAACAATCCGAGGAACTGCCGCTCTGCAAATCGTAACAGGAACGATCCGGGCAACAGGAACAACAACAACGGTTTTCGTGTTGTTTGCTCCTCGGCGTGCACTCTTCTGTACCAGAACTGTCAGGTGTGAATCTGGCGGGCGTGTCAGGGAAGAGTCCAGACCTGTCCCGGTGATGCTGGCAACGGCATCCGAAAATAACCCCGGATTGGGTAGCCTGGTAAGCCATGCTGAACGGTTGCCCAATCCTTTCACACCACTTCAGGTATAGGGCTTATGGCAAACGAGAATTTCACGCTTTGGGTGATTACCGAAGACATCCCGGTAGAGACAGATGTGACTGGTGGGAGAAACTCCGATGATATCGGCGGTGGCTGGGGCAGAAAGGCGGAAGACAGCGGCAAGAAGCGAGTACCGCTCGATGCCCTGGCCTTAAAAGCGCAGATGGAGGGCTTGATTCATGTGGTGGGTGATCTCTTTACGACCGCAGAGGCAAAGTCTGGGATGCAGTTGAATGAAGTGCAACTGTCTGTGGCGATCAGTGCCGACGGCAAAGTGAATATCCTGGGCATGGGCGGCGGACTCGCAAATAATGGAGGTATTACCCTGAAATTCGCGCGGCAGTCGGATAGTGAGAAAGGATTGCTTCACCAGTAACTTATGGGACAAAACTGGGCGATTACCATTGGCATCAACGGCTACCGCAACCTGCAACCGCTCCACTATGCGAAGCGGGATGCCGAAGCGGTTCGGGATTACTTCCGTGATGAGTTGAATACACAACAAATTTACCTGTTCTCGGATGACTCTCCACCGATTGAGCAAGGCCACGGCCCAGACTTGGATTCAAATCCCACCTTTGCCACGCTCCGCCGCTTCTTGCGGGTCCGGTTTGAGCAACCCTTTCTCACAGCGGGGGATAATCTGTGGTTTTTCTTTGCGGGCCACGGCGTTCGGCACGAAGACCGGGACTACCTGATGCCGATCGATGCCGATCCGGGTGATGTGGAAGCAACCGCTATTTCCCTCCACTACATCACCGAACGGTTGCAACGCAGTGGCGCGGACAACGTGATTCTGCTGCTGGATGCCTGCCGCAGCGGGGTTGGACGACGCGACGGCTTAGGGGTGGGCGTGGAAGAGCAGCAAGGCGTGATTACCCTGTTTTCGTGCAGTCCCCGCGAGTCCTCCTATGAGATTGAGGAACTGCAACAGGGAGCCTTTACCTATAGCCTGCTCCAGGGGTTGAAGCTCCAGGGAGCAGGCAATTGCGCCACGGTGGAGCGGCTCTACCAGTACCTCCGTAGCACGGTGCCCCAGGTCAACCAGCAGTACAGAAAGCCCCGACAAACCCCCTATGGTCGGGTTGAGCCGCCGACCAAGAACTACCTGATTCTCTTACCACGCCAGGCAACGTTGATGGATGTGGGGAATCTGAAGCAAGCGGCCATGAGTGCCGAACTGAGACGGCAGTATCCTGTGGCGAAGCAGTTTTGGCTGCGGGTATTGGCTGTCTCCCCGGCAGACTTAGAGGCAGTGGAAGGGATTGAGCGGTTGGCTCTGGTGAAGGCAACGCCAGAACCGCCCGTAGCCGCGCCAGTGCCAGAGGAAACAGCGGGTCGCGGTGGGGAAGCGCCACCGCCAACCCCAGCACCAGTCTCGCAGGAGCGCCGTGTTGAACGGATGCCCCCAGCCCAGCCAGCGCGACCAAGAGCAGGTAGCCCCACGGTTGAATTTGAGGTGGTGACGGTTGATCCTCAAGGACGCATCACCGATCGCCGCCAGGGGAACACCGAATTTCGCCGTGAGGAGCTTGGGAATGGGATTACCCTCGACCTGGTGCTGATTCCAGGTGGCACATTCCTGATGGGAGCACCTGATGGTGAAGCGGGCCGCTCAGATGCTGAAGGCCCCCCCCACAAGGTGACCGTAAGAGCCTTCTGGATGGGCAAATATACAGTGACCCAGGCCCAGTGGCGAGCGGTTGCAGCCCTGCCCAAAGTGACGACGGATCTGAAACCTGCGCCCTCGAACTTTAAGGGGGATAATCGGCCTGTGGAGCAGGTTAGCTGGGAAGACGCGATCGAGTTCTGTGCCCGGCTATCGAAGCAAACGGGACGGGAGTACCGCTTACCGAGCGAAGCGGAATGGGAGTATGCCTGTCGAGCCGGGACAACTACCCCGTTTCACTTCGGAGAGACGATCACCGCCGACATCGCGAACTATGACGGCACCAAAACCTATGGCGCTGGTCCCAAAGGGCAATATCGAAAAGCGACGACGGAGGTTGGCAGCTTTAAGGTTGCGAATGGGTTTGGCCTCTATGATATGCACGGGAATGTGTGGGAGTGGTGTTTAGACCACTGGCATG
>JBAUTA010001359.1:0-1950 GCA_049581985.1 Kovacikia sp. | reverse complement strand
GTGTGGGGGCTTTGCCCCCAGCCAGAGGTTCCACCCCTGCACCCCGTCCCCAATCTGCCCTGTTTGCTATTTAAATGGGTATCACATCAATGCCAACCCATGTTTTTTCGAGGGTCATCGTTTATACTGAGGTATGGTTTTTGTTCCCTTTGATAACTCGTCCTTGCACATGCGAGATCTCACCCTCTAGCGATTGTTCGAGTTTGCATCATTGGCAAAATAGCGTGACTCCAAGCGTTACCATACGGCGTCAAGCACCAAAGGGGAACTGGGTTGCCACGCGCTTCTTAAAAATACAGACACCCTGGCTACAGAGCGGTGTTTTATTCACCGAGGGGCAGACGGGTTACCTACCTTTGAAGATCCAAGGGGCAGGTTTGGCACTCAAGCAAGCGGCTGAATGCAAAGACTCTGGCAAAACCTGCCCCTACCAATCCGGTACATTCTTGCTTGGAAATCTCTTCTTGGAAATCGCCTTAATCGTCATCTCCGTCCTGCTATCAGACCTGACACTTGCCCCATGTTCAAAGTTGTTACTCCCAAATTTTCGCAGACCTTCGATCGCTGGACGGATGCCCTCAATACTGCTAAGGAGCTTATCCCCCAGTGCAAAAACTGGACTGAGGATGTCCGTATTTTCCTGTGCGATGAACTTGTGTGGGTCTATAGCAGGGAATACAAGTATCCCCAATACATTGGGGCCGGAACCTATAACCGACTGGCAAGAATTTTTGTTCAGGAAGCCTTAGAAGAAGAAGGTTTAACAGACCCAGACAACTCAGCGCAACCAGGCGAATAGGAGTATCAGGCCAAAAAACTTTTAAAGGCCTTGCCCTCTGGGTCTATATTACTTTGCCAGTTCATTGGCTCGCCTGGCCAGGTCTATGTCTTTTTGCGTAATGCCACCAGAGTCGTGAGTTGTCAAGTCAATGGTGACGCGATTGTAGACATTAAACCACTCCGGATGGTGGTCTGCCGACTCAGCTACGAGGGCAACACTGGACATAAAGCCAAAAGCCTCCACAAAGGAGCCAAATTGAAACTGACGGTGCAGCTTGCCGTCCTTTAAACTCCAGCCCTGTAACTGGCTTAGAGCAGCTTTTAGGGCTTCATCAGACAGGCGTGGGGTACTCATCGGAGAACCTTCTGAAATCAGGTAAATGGGGGAACGGGCAGCCGAAAAATTCGGCGGGCTAGCAACCAGAAAGATCGCAGATAGAGCTGCGATCATCAGACTGGCAGCAATTCTATAAAGTGAACCTGGCCAAAACCAATCTCGAAAGCGTCTGATCATAAGGGGCTCATGGACAGAATGTGATCGCAGACTCAAGCAGATTTCACATTATCAATTGCTGCCTCAACCGAGACCTGCAAAGCTAGAAACTGCTCTAATCGAACTAGTTTCACTGTTTGCGTGACACGGGGATTCGTAACAATTTGAAGTGTGCCCTCCGCTGTTTGAGCTTTTTTAGCAAGCTGAACCAGGGCACCTAGACCGGAGCTATCTACAAAATCAATCTTAGACAAGTCCAAAATGATGTGTTTGGGACCTTCCTCAACACATTTAGTCATCACCTTACGAAAGGTAGGTTCGGAGAAGGCATCCAAAAGACCTGTGAGGCGAAATAGCTGATAATTTTCCTTGACTTCGCGTGTGCCTCTTAAGCTGACAGTCAGGGTCAGTTGCTCAGGAATAGATCCCTCCTATCTTTTTAGTCCACAATTTGACGTTTCAGTATACACCCTTGCTGGCTGATTTGCTACCACGGGATACTAAGAAGTTCCAATATCTTAGCGAAGAATGGGTAAGAAAAGAAAAGAGAGTCGAGAAAGGCAATTATTCAATCAGGTCCGTATATGTTTAGAGTGATATGATTTCCCTGTAGTTTTCTTTAAACTGGCTTAAATGACTACCCAGACAGATTACACGGAAGCAGAATTAGACATCCT
>JBAUTA010001358.1:0-3791 GCA_049581985.1 Kovacikia sp. | reverse complement strand
GGAAGTTTCAAACAGATAGTTCTATAGTAAAGCTGCCAAGGCAGGAAAGTTGGGATTGCAATCCAGAGATCGATTTGGAGAACTCTAAAGGACGATTGCTCCGGTCATGCTAAGTAAGCGCCAGCGTCGGGAAGCATCCCGATGCATTGCCAACCTGGAGATTTTTTGCTTGCCTGCGTTCTGCTCAGAATAACCAGGAAACATTTATTTCCGGGCCCTCTCCTACGGCAATTTCTGAAGGATTGGGAAGGAGAGCGGGGGATAGGCATTCAGTTCGACTTTACCCTCCCCTTCCCTAAGCTGCTGAATCACCGTAGATACCTGCTCAGGACCAACCTGTTGAAGAATTTTCAGCAGGTGCGAAGTTTGACTGAGAAATTCTTTTATATTGATATTTCCATAAGCTGGCTGATAATCCCTGAGTCGATTCATTCCATCACCCATCAAAATCACCGCACCTCGCCAGTTTTCGTTCTCCAGATGATAAAGTGCGACAGCAATTTGCAAAATTCCCTGATAGAACCGTTTTTCTGGTTCCATCGCCTCCATCCAAAGCGCTTCCAACGTATCATGACAGGCATAAAACTGGCGCAGGTTAAATTGGTCTATAGCTTGCCAAAATTCCGGGGGAAAGGTTTCCATCATTCGGGTATCAGGGTCAAAGGTACAGAGCATAGAGGGTAACAGGCAGAAGGCAGGACACGCGGAGACAGAAAAAATCTAAAACTCCAAACTGATCACTTGACTTTATTCTGTACCCCTTATTCCTCTGTTTCTCCCTCCCCCTTCTTTCTCCCTCTCCCCCTCTCCCTTCTTTCTCCCCCCTCTCCCTTTCATTCCTGCACCGCCTCACTCAACTTTGTAGTTGTCGTTGTAAAGGCTGATCGGGCTGGATGATTAGGCCGGGGTTCGTGTGGATTTTGGGATTGATTGTTGGTTTAGATTGCTGATCACTGGAGGATTCCTCAGAATTCCAAAGAATCCAGCGGCTACCGGGGGGAAGCGTACTTAAACCGCTTGGGTTTTGAGTGAGCCAGACGAGGGGAAGCGAGGGGAGGGTCTCGGCGTTTACTTCTTCACCCGATTTGACGCCTGCCAGCGTTTCTAAAACAGCCTGGCTACCTTGAACCAGCCCTGTGCCAGCAGTCCACAGTTTAACGTCTAGATTTTGGTGGGCAGCGTAGAAATAAAGGGAAGTGGCGGCAACCACCGCTTGCTCAAAAGCTTCTGAAAATCCAGAGGGAGAATCAGATGCGGTCTTCCAGTACAGGGCACTGTCTAGACAAACAACGAGACTTTGCCCACCTGTGAATACTTCCAGTTCTCGCACGCGCAGTTCCCCATAGCGGGAACTGGAACGCCAGTGAATCAGGCGGGTTGGGTCTCCCCAGCGATAAGGGCGTAGGGAGCGGGTCATTCCTTCGGTCGCAGTTTGAGCCCGCTGATCGCTGTGAAATTGTAAGCTAACATCTCGCCCTATTTGGTCAATTAGCGGGCAACGGGTAAGGGTCAGAACGGTTGGGTAAACAACGGCGATCGCTTTGGCTAAGCGGGTCCGCCGACACCAAAATAAGCCCAGGGGGGCAGCCGTCCTTAACTGAACGCTTTGCCAGCGGTAAACTCCTCGATGCTGGGTAGGCTGGGAATAGGTCCAGACATAGGTACTATTGGAAGGAATCGCTTCGATCGCTGCAATCGTGGGTTGAGCCAGGACGTAGGGGAGCATATCCTGGATTTGCACCAGGGTCTTCGTCTGGCTACTTGTATTCTCTAACCCTACCTCGACGATTAACGGCTCTCCAGCACTGACTGGATAGATCGGGTTGCGACGGACATGGATGTTGCGTAGTATACGCTCAGGTAAAATAGCTGCGATCGCCAATAGGGCAAACCCAATTCCACTGATGATGTATAACCAGCCAGCCATGGTGTTGGTTGCAGCAATAAAGCAAAAGAGGAAAAAACCACTCAGCAACCAGCCACTATAGGAAGGAGTAACCCAATGAGTCTCCAGCCAATCAGCGATATTCCGGGTTTTAATCATAGAAAGTACTATTTAATTTAGAGTCAATCTGATGAAGGGATAAGCGATTGCCTAGGCTACTTCACTTAATTCAGTAAGAAGAATCCTAAAAAATCAGATTACTCCGGGCTTACCTTATACAATGAGTGGATATTTGTTAAGCAGTATCGGCAGTATCGGCAAATTCATTAGTTGTCAAATATAGCCCACGTTCTTTGAAAGAACCGTCCGAATTCTCCTTGTTAGTTTACCCACAGTGCTACCTATTGAACGACTTGGCTCCGATTTGATGAACTTCTCAGACAGAAAAATACACGAGAGACACCTATGAACGGTTCAGCGCCTCGCCCCCAGGATCATTCACACGTGACGCCACCGCCACCGCCTGCCCCGACACCCATGCAGGTTCAGGTCAAACCGGCAAGTACCATTGAACAGATGGTTAGAGATGCCCATTCCCGCCAGGCATCGGACATCCACATCCGGGTAGGAGAACTGCCGAGGTTCCGCATTCGGGGGCAAATGGTGCAACCGCGAGATCAAGTGTTAGTGACGCCCGAAATCTTTGAACAGTATCTAGCTGAAATCTTGACTCCCCAGCAGCGCATCGCCTTTCAGAATGATTGCGAGTTGGACACAGCAATTTTCTATCCCGGTTTCGTTCGCTGCCGGGTAAACTGCTTTGAAACCCTTCGCGGTGGGGCGATCGTGTTGCGGTTAATTTCTTTGGAAGTTCCCACGATCGATGGGCTGGGGTTGCCTCCCGTGCTCAAGCATCTAGCAACTCAACCCCAGGGTTTAATTCTGGTCACAGGCCCAACCGGATCCGGGAAATCTACCACCCTGGCTGCCATGATCCGGCATATGAATGAGGTCACCAACCGACACGTTGTCACGATCGAAGACCCGATTGAATATGTTCACACCTCGGCGAAGTGTCTGATCAGCCAGCGGGAAGTGGGACTGCATACCCACGAGTTTTATAACGCCCTGCGGGCGGTTTTGCGGGAAGATCCGGATGTAATCCTGATTGGGGAAATGCGCGATCGAATTACTGTGGAAACTGCGCTAAAAGCCTCCCAAACTGGGCATTTGGTTCTGGGCACCTTGCACACCCGGAATGCCATCAACGCAGTGAACCGATTGCTCAACATCTACAATCCGGATGAGCAACCCGCCATGCGGGTACAAATCACGGAGTCGTTGATCTCAATCATTGCCCAGGTATTGATCCCCACAACCGATGGTCGCCGCACTGCGGCCCATGAGGTGTTGATCAACACCCCCGCCATGCAGGATTATCTACTTAAAGGCGAAGACGCAGAGGCATTCCAGCTCATGGAAACCGATACTAGCGAAGGAATGCAGGTGATGAACCAGGCACTTTGCGATTTGGTTCTGTTAGGCAAAATTAGCCCGGATGATGCGGTGCGGGCTTCAACCGATGCTGGTGATCTGCGTCGCCGTGTCCGCAATGAAGGGTTTGACCCTGCAAGGAATGCGGGACGAGACTTTTCCCATGCGTAAGCCAGGGGTTACCTGACATTGGGAGATTTCTAGCAAACAAAATACTCGTAGGGCAGGTTTGGCACTCAAAAGCGGCTGAATGCAAAGACTCTGACAAAATCTGCCCCTAGCAACCTGTCGAGGAGACTCTCCTCGTTCCCAGGATCCTCCTGGGAATGCCTGTTTGGAGGCTCTGCCTCCATCTGACTAGAGGCAGAGTCTCCAGTTTTACGTTACTAGACAGAGCCTAGTAACGAGAACT
>JBAUTA010001357.1:0-2417 GCA_049581985.1 Kovacikia sp. | reverse complement strand
AACCGGGGGACTGCGCTGTCTGGCTTAGGGCGCAAAGAGGAAGCCATCGCCAGCTATGACAAAGCCCTCGAAATCAAACCGGACGATGACGCAGCCTGGTACAACCGGGGGTATGCGTTGATGAAATTAGGGGATTACGCAATGGCTCTCCAGAGCTTCGATCGATCTTTGGAATTCCTGCCAGATAATGCTGGAGCTTTCTACAACAAGGCTTGCTGTTTTGCCCTTTGGGGCAGGTTAGAAGAGGCACTGGAAAATCTACAATGGGCAATTGAACTAAATCCGGAGTGTCAGGAGATGGCAAAGACGGATACTGATTTTGATGGTATGCGAGCAGATCAGCGGTTTCAGGCGTTGCTGGCAACGGGTTTGTAGCGGTTATAACCGATCGTGTCCGTTGCTACTCTTCTTTCGTCCACCCAGAGGGTTGAAGCTCAAATTCCAGCACTTTTTTGAAGTCATGAACGATCGCCCGGATTTCATCGATATGCTTAACGGGCTTCCCTTCCTTCCAATCAGCGCGATCGACCGTACCCCACACAAAATAATCATTGCCAATCATGGCTGGCTGACGAAATTGGGTAAACATAGCAGCCAATAATTCATCGAGCTGATCCTTATGGGCAATCAGTAGGTCGCAGGCAGGGCAGTAGCGACAGGTTTTGTTGAGGATGATCGGCATTGCTGGCGAAACAACTATAAACAGGGGAAGTTTACGCTGCTTCGTTTTGGCACCGCACTTGGGACAAGTGGTAAATCTTACATCTGTGTAGGGATTTAAGAAGAAGTTGTATTGGGGAGGTTTTTTGCCAAAGGGTTCTTCTTTCTTGGTTTTGGACATAAACGGATGTTGAGTCGGAGCTACCTAAACAAAACAGCAGGAAGGATCCCCCCCTGCTGCTTTCAGAAAAATTCGAGAATTTTCAGACTTAATCAGCCGCTTGGGGTAATAGCTCCCGTTTTTCACCGGGTAGTACTTTCACCTGACCTTCCGTATCCACATCAACGACAGCGGTATCGCCATCCTTGATCCGAGCGGAAAGGATTTCCTCTGCCAGAGAGTCTTCTAGCAGGCGCATGATTGCGCGACGCAGAGGACGGGCACCGTAGGCAGGATTGTAGCCTTCTTCAACCAACCGATCCTTGAATCGCTCTGTCACCTCCAGGGTAATGCCCTGTTCGCGCAGGCGACCAAAGACCTCGTTCAGCATAATGTCGGCAATTTCCTTCACTTCGTCCTTCGACAACTGGCGGAAGACGATGATTTCATCCAGACGGTTGAGGAATTCAGGACGGAAGTACTGTTTCAATTCTTCGTTAACCAGGGAACGGATACGGTTATATTGAGACTCCGCAGCATCCGCTGTCGAGAACTCAAAGCCCAGACCGCCACCCCCTTTCTCAATTACCTTCGAACCAATGTTTGAGGTCATGATCAGGAGGGTGTTCTTGAAGTCCACCGTGCGACCCTTGGCATCGGTCAAACGTCCGTCTTCCAGGATTTGCAGCAGCATATTGAAGACATCCGGGTGGGCCTTTTCAATTTCGTCGAACAGAACCACTGTGTAGGGGCGACGACGAACTGCTTCGGTCAACTGACCACCTTCGTTATAGCCAACGTATCCTGGAGGCGAACCGATTAACTTGGAGACGGTATGGCGTTCCATGTATTCCGACATATCCAACCGGATCATGGCATCCTCAGAACCAAAGAAGTAAGCCGCCAACGATTTCGTGAGTTCCGTCTTACCAACCCCAGTCGGACCGGAGAAGATAAAGCTGGCGATCGGTCGGTTCGGATTTTTCAACCCAACACGGGCACGCCGGATAGCGCGAGATACGGCTTTCACGGCTTCTTCCTGACCAATCAGCCGCTGGTGCAGGGTATCTTCCATATGCAGCAATTTCTCGGACTCGGATTCCGTCAGCTTATTAACCGGAACCCCAGTCCAGGATGCCACGATTTGGGCAATATCTTCCTCGTCCACAATCGGAGAAGCATCTTCACCTGTGGACTCGTTTTTCTTTGTTTGAGCGATCGCCCGGATTTCCGCCTTGATTTCCATTTCCCGATCGCGCAGAGCCCCCGCCCGATCGAAGTTTTGGGAACGAACCGCATCATCCTTTTCTTTTAGAACCTGGCGCAATTCCTTATCCAACTCCTTAGCGGCAGGAGGTAACTGGGAATTGATCAGACGGACCCGCGAACCGGCTTCGTCAATCAAATCGATCGCCTTGTCGGGCAGGAATCGATCTGAAATGTAGCGATCTGAGAGTTTTGCAGCAGCTTCCAATGCCAGATCGGAGATCTTTAGCTTGTGGTGTTGCTCATAACGTTCCCGCAGACCGCGCAGGATTTCGATCGTTTCATCAACGGTGGGTTCACCCACCATGACAGGCTGGAAACGACGTTCCAG
>JBAUTA010001356.1:0-5996 GCA_049581985.1 Kovacikia sp. | reverse complement strand
TGGGGGTTCCACCCCACACCCCGTACCTCACCCCAGTGAGAACCGCTATATACTTTCGGGCATCGCTAAGGGTTTCGCCTGAGGCACCCAGCTACTTAATCTCAGCCCAACTGGCTTTATAGCCAGTTGCCTACGAGCAAATAGGGTGCCCAGTACAACGGATGAGAATATTGCGGATCATGCAGCAACGCCAGTTGAGCCTGACGGAGCAGTTCTGCCTTGGGTACATTAGACGTCCTTAGACCTTGATAAAATTGATGCATCACAGTTGCTGTGACTTCGTCATTGACCGCCCAAAGGGTAGCCAGGGTGCTACGGGCACCTGCTTTGATCGCGATTCCGGCTAGACCGAGGGCGGCGCGCTGGTCTCCTGCGGCTGTTTCGCAAGCACTCAAAACCAGTAGTTCGATCGCCTCTTTACGTTTAGGAAAGCCTACTTGCAAGATTTTTTCTAACTCGAATACATCAATCTGCTTGTCCCAGGCCAAAATGAAGGTGCTTGTAGGACTGGAACTGAACTGCCCGTGGGTGGCAATGTGAACTACTGGAAAAAGAGATCCTTCAATCTGCGTCCGGAATGCTTCACTTGTAAAAGTTTCGTTTATCAGTTCAGTGTTAGAAACTTGCGATTGAATCTCCTTGAGTTCTACAGCGACATAATCGAGGGGAGCGAATCCTTGCCGAGATTCCGTCAACCCTGCTAGAAGCGCTTTCAAATTTTGACGGGGTAAGGGTTGGGGATCTAGCAGTTGCAGACCGGGGGCCAGAGCAATTCGATAATCTTCCAAGAGGTAATGGGTGCCATCGTGTAAAGCCGCCATAGGAATATTACGTAAAGCTCCATCCAGCACAAATACTAAGGTGTTAACCTGGCTCTGCTTGATATCCGCTGCTAGGGGGCGCATCAGCCAGTCATATAACTGCTGAGATAGGGGAAGAAAGCTGTTTCTGCTGCGAATGACCAGGTTCTGCTTAAGGTTGCTAATCAGCGGTGTAAGTTCGCGACTGGCAACGGGGCTGCTGTAGTGACGCAACGGCTGATTGGGCAGACGCAGAATCATTTCCAGACGATCGCTCAAAATAATTGGATAAATAACCGCGGCTTTTGGATCAATCTGATCGATCGCCACAGACTTCGCTTGTAAGCAGGCTTGCTGAAAGTAGTTATCTAGCTCCGCCAGTTGCAGCGATTCAATCGCTTCTCGGGCTTTGATCAGGTTTTGCTGACTGACCTCTGCTTCCTGGTCAGCCGTCAGTAACAAACTCACTAACTCCCGGTAGACGGGTTCAACGCTACGGCGATAGGAGAATTGAATTTCGGAATTGATTGCGATCAAATCATTCCGCAAGGATTTGAGGTTGTCTACGGCTCCACTGTAGGCTGCGATCGCCGCTGGATTTTGACCGCGTGCTTTGAGAATTCGACCTGATTGCCACTGCCAGCGATAGAGAATTTCTGGGGCATTCACCGTTTGAGCCAATACCAGGGCTTGCTGTGTGAACACCTGGGCCTGGGCCCACTGTTGGGTTTGTTCGTAAACCTGTCCCAGATAGCCCAAGGCATAGGACTCGGCCCGTTGGTCGCCCAGGTCTTTTGCCTGTTGGGCAACGGTGGTCAGGTCTTGGGCTAGCTCTGCCCAATTAGAGGTAAAGGGAGCCAGGGCAATCTGACTTTGGGCAAAATGGATGTGGGCATAGAGCGCGGTATGACTGGGCGGCAGGGTTTTCAGGAGAGCCTGGATCTGGGGCAGTTGTTTTTGAGCGGTTTGCCACTTTTCTTGCTCAATCCACAGGCTCAATTCCGACAGTTGACCATACAAACGAGTGCGTGAACCCACGGGTAACGTCTGAATCTGCTGGTATAGCGCCAATGCTTGGGATTCGTCGGACTGGCCGCGGGCAAGGTGCGCCAGGCTCAGCAGCGTTGAACCCTGTTCTTCAAAAGCCTGGATTTGTTTCGCGATCGCTAAACTGCGCTGGAGCGACTGCTGAGATTCTTTCCAATCGCCAATGGCTTGCAAACTTTCTCCCCGGCGACGCAGGGCGATCGCCTTCAATAGGGAATCTGGTTGGGCTTGTAGCACTTCTACTACCTGGGTCAATAGATCCAGGGCTCGTCGCTGCAGGCCCATCAAGCGCAGCGCTTCTGCCTGGTTAATCTGGCTACGCAGCATTCCCGTTTTATCCCCTACTTCTTGATAAACCGCTGTTGCCCGTTGCCATGTGGAGAGGGCTGTTTCGGGCTGGCCCAACTCAAGATATAAACGTCCCTGGGTATTTAGAGCTTGGGCGAGTACGGCTCGTTGTTGGGCCAAGCGCTCTCCCGTAGCCTGCGGTTGTAGTAGCGCCAGGCTTTGGCGAATGGCATCTGTCGCGCCTGTCCACCGTCCGAGTTGCTGCTGCGCCAGGGAAAGGTTGCTGAGGGTGCTGGCCTGACCCAGGCGATCGCCTGCCTGCTGATAGGCATGGAGGGCGGTCGTCCAGGCGGCGATCGCTTCAGAAAACTGTCCAGCTTCATATAACTTTTTAGCCGATTGCCATAGGACATCGGGGGAGGAAGCTAGCGCGGACTGGACTGGCACGGACTGGGCTGGCACGGACTGGACTGGCACGGACTGAACAGGGATATGCAGCGGAACCCTCGCCTGAGCGGAGGCATGGTTGAAACTGGACGACCCCAGGCTCAAGCAAAACCCAAAAAGAGCCAGGCCAGTAAGCAGCAAAAGTCGATAACGGGAATACCAGGATTTCATAGGGAAAGAAATAATGCGATTGATCAAAAGATTGTCTTCATTCGACTAAACTGTTTCGGCTGGGAAACCATTAAATACCAATTCAACTGGAATTCAGACCCGATGATTTCCTAAAAGGCTTATTTATAAGGGCTTTCACAATCCCAAATCTCCAATCTCAATCTAAAATGGCATCCGATCTGCTCCCGTTTGCCAGCCTGTTAAGGAGGTGGGCAAGCCACAACAAACTGCTGAGACAACGAATTTCCCTGAGAGGCGGCTTGAGCTACCAAAATAATCTGCCCCTTCGCATCAACAATCCAACCTTGAGCTTCAATCAGGGGGGGTGGCGCGTCCAGTCCCGCAGACTTTGGATCGGCCAGTGCCGTGGTTGGTAGATTGCTGGGGCGATCGGCGATCGGCGTTAACGGAGTGCCCAGGTCACTGAGGGTATCCGATTCCGTTGGCAAAGCAGCAGGATCCGCTGGCAAGCCGCCCCGTCCCGTGACAACAAAGCGGCTGTAGGTAGATGCGTTCTGTACCCCACATCCCTGCACAATCAATTTACTGCTATCTACAATGGATGCTGGCAGTTCGCTCAAGCCTCGACTGGGATCCGTGTTGGGTGTATTCAAAACAACGGTACCGTTGAGTCCGAATTCGGAACTAGCCGTGATATCGCTGAACGGTGTGAGCCGATCTTGAGGTTTAATCCCGATCACACTCTGCGCCGTAATTTGAATGTTCCCACCCCGTCCCCGAAACGCATTGGCAACGATATCACTATTTTCGTTGGGAGCGGCCACCAAAAAGGTTGTATCAATCCTAATATTGCCGCCATTGCCATTCCCACTGGCTGTTCCTGCGGTTGCCGAAATCAAACTTCCATGGCGCATAAGCACCAGATCGGCGACTTGTAAGTGAATATTGCCACCATCATCGGATGCCGTGGAAGCAGAGATTGTCCCTCGTTGGTTGAGCAGGAGCGACTGAGAGATCAGATCAATGTTACCAGCGCGTCCTGATCCGGTGGCTTCCACAAAAAGGCCGCTACGAGCCTCTCCATTGGCAGCAGTTCCAGTCAGTTCCACCTGTGCTACACGAATCGTTAGATTACCACCAGGTCCCGTCCCTTGGGATGAAGCTGAAATTCGTGCCCCATCCTGAATTCGGAGTTGGCTTGTCGTGAGGTTGAGATTACCCGCTGGCGCATTTCCCCGAGTGGAGGTGAGAAAACCAGTGGGAAATTGCCCTAGTGGATCGGTGCCCAATAGGTCTACGGACGCGCTGGCTTGAATCGTTAAGGTACCACCGGGGGCGAATCCTAGCGTCGCACTTTGCACCTGCCCACCGTTACGAGCCTGGAGGGCCACTGTGTTGATTTGTACGTTACCGCCCTGTCCCGTTCCAGCCGTGGTTGCAGAGATTGTGCCGCCATTCAAAACGAATTGAGGGGTATCAATGCGGATATCGCCCCCACGGCCAGTTGCATTCGGTTCGACTTGGGCAAAAATACCTGTATCGGGTGAGCCTTGAACCCCAAGCTGGTTGCTGGCTTGAACTACAATATTGCCAGCTGCTCCGGCTGCGCGGGTAGATGTACCAATTTGAGCGCCATCCTGCAAGTTTAAGGTTTGAGTCGTCAGAGTCAGATTGCCGCCCTGACTGACCGCTCCGGTTTCAACCTGGCTGAAGATCCCACTGGAGCGTAAGGGCAATCGCCCCTGGAGGTCGATCGTGTTTGCGACAATACCGATATCACCTGCTTTGCCAGCATTACCAAAGGTCGAGGTGGCAATCTGAGATCCCTCTCGAACCACGAGCTGATCGGCGCGAATCTCCATATTTCCGGCATTTCCGACATTTGCTGTTAACTGGCCCGTTGCAGGATTGAGATCGCTGGCTTGAGCAGTCAGGTCGGATTGATCTAGTAATTCCACCCTGCCAACAGCCGTCAGGCGCAGTGCTCCCCCTTGTCCTCGACCAAACGTGTTGGCTGCGATGCCCGAGTTGCTAGCCAACAAGCTGCCAGTATTGATTGTGACATTTCCGGCATTGCCATTCCCTCTGGTTTCAGTGCCGATCGCACTCTCCACAAGTTGTATTGCATTCGCTTGAATGGTGAGATTTCCGCCTGCACCTCCCGTTTCCGTTTCGGCGGACACCACAGAGCCGTTACTAAGTCCCAAGCGATTGACCGTGAGATTAACATCTCCGCCCTGGGCACCGGTGACCGTGACAGCCTGGATCGCGCTGGCGTCTAGAATCAATTGTTCGGCTTGCACATCAATACTACCGCCTGGATTTGCCCCTGCCGTAATGGCAAATACTCCAGATCCACTCAGGTTAATGTTGCGTCCCCACAGCCGAATGTTGCCTCCGCCTGGGCCCGTTACATCCAGAATAGAGTCTTGGAGCTGCATATCCTGGCGATTTTGGACCTGGTTATATTGGAGGGTATACCCGTCTGGAATGGAGGCCAATCCGACGAAGCTATTGCTGCCGACACTGCCGAGTTCAATGCGCCCCCCTGGAATCGTAATGTTGCCATTAGTCAGATTGATAGCTCCACCTACCAGTGCCAGAGTTCGATTGGATAGGAGGGTTAAGCCTGCGGGCAGCCCAAACACGTTTGTTGCTCCCCCTAAACTGGCTTGAGACTGATTTGTGATGCTTGCTGGATTGCTGCCAAACTGCAAGCCAATGGGAATACTCACAGTTAACAAAGGGGATGCGGCGGGATTAACCGCGCTGAATTCACTACCATCGGAAAACCGAAGGCTATTGGCAGTACTAGCCACAAACGACCCACCCATATTAAGGCTGGCATTGGGTCCGAAAAGAATGCCAGCAGGATTGAGTAAGAACAGATTGGCAGTCCCATTCGCCTGAATTAAGCCATTAATATTGGATAAACTACCTCCGGTAACCCGCGCAAAAATATTCTGGATAGTAACCGCATTGTTGAAGAATGCCGAACCTCCAGTAGGTACGGAAAACTGGCTGAAACTATGGAACAGATTATTGCCAACCTGATTGCCATTCGTGATAGTGAAATCACTGCCAACCTGGGATACCGTTGTGGAGAGAGTGCCATCGGAAGTCACTTGAGCCATCCCTGGTACAGCAGGCGCTAAGGAGGGGAGAAATAGACTGAAAGCTATCAGAAACAACCGATGATAATAGGCTGAATAGTTCATGACTCTTGGGAAAAGATGATTATTTGGGGTGAATTACCTGGGTAGAATGAGCTAGAACGTATTG
>JBAUTA010001355.1:0-3508 GCA_049581985.1 Kovacikia sp. | reverse complement strand
CCAATGCCCTGCAAGCGCTGTTGAAGCAGATCGACGACCATGCCAAGCAAATGTTAATGCTCAATCGTCGGGGGGTGATTGACGAGGAGTTCCGCAATGTCTTACAAGCGTTGGAGCTGACCTACGTCTCGAAAGTAGAAGTCAAAGCCCGTACCCTGGGAGTGCTACTGCTGGATGAGTTGAAGCAGGAAGTTGATTTACTGCTGGCTGATCTGACGAATGTTGATCGTGTCCTGGAAACTCTGGAGAGCAAGATCGCCGAGCGCGAACATGTTTATGTGCAAGAAACAGGCACCCTGACGGTCAACGGGATTTTGCTCTATGACGCGAAAGATATTGATTACGTTTACAGCCAGACGCTGGCAGACCGGGAGGAGATTGTTTGCCAAAGCATTTCGCAGTCAATCTTGAGTGCGGTCAACAGCCGCCTGTTTGACTTGTCTAGCTTTAATGCACTGCGAGTGAAAGATTTGCAAGAGCGTCTCCTCGTCCGGACTCAAGACGAGTTCAAAGCTAGCACGCAAGTCCAGATTTCAACGGCACAAAAGTTTCTGGAGCGCTACCAAACGCTGGAAGAACAGGAAGCCCAGTTGAAAACCACCTTCCAAAAAAGTGAGCCGTTCCTGAGATTTAGCAAGGAGCAAATGGGGCTGGGCTGGAATGACTTACCCGAAAAACGACAAAAACTAGTGGGTATTCAAGGTGGTACCAAGCCGACTGATCCGGCTGTAGAGGCAATGCTACCCATTCTGCGGAAAGTGAGTGCGTTGGATGACAAGAACATCAAACCGCTCAACGATCCACACCGCATCTACTTCATCCATGAAGTTGGCGCTTTTCCCCTACGCCTGATTGAAGGGATGGAAAAGATGCGCCTCATCTATCGATCGGTGTCCCAGGCCGATAAAAACCCACTGCACACCCATCAAGACCACCGCCAGTTCAAAGACCTGCTACCCGCACCGCAAGAAGAAGCACAGGTAAAACAAAACCTGTTGTTGGGGGTCGCCCTCGAACTAATCACCACCACTGAAAACAGAGCGACAGGCTATGCGGAAGTGCGTCTGCAATATCAAGATAAGCAGACTGGGCGGGAAAAACTACAGACACTCGGTGCTGATTTGCGTGAAGCCGAGGACTATTTGCTCGCTGATGCCAATGGCACTATTCGCAACGTTTTGAGTGATGCGTTGACCAATGTGGGCAAGAGCGTCATCACCAAGCCCGACAAGCAAGCCCTGCACCAGCGCTTGCTTGCTTACTTGACGCAGTTTGAGGCGACACTGCCTCACGGCAAGGATAGCCCAGAGTACGCGAAGGTTGAGACGGCAATCGATGAGTATATTAAAACCCACAATCTGTTCATCGCCTCCCCTGTCGCAGTTCCAGCGTCATCCACCGTCACCGTTGCCCCAACGACACCAGCGCCAGTTGCGAACAGTCAGGCTGTGACCGACATCAGCACTGAGAATCTAGAGAAGTTTCGGAAACTGGCACAGACTTGCTATCGTCGCGGCAATCCCTCGGCAACCGAATTGCAGCTTTTGGAACGCTTGCGTCAGAAACACGGCATTACACAAGCGCAAGCGGACCAAATTATTGCAGCGTTCGCACCTCAAGCCACGCCGAAAGAGGCGATCGAGGAATATACCTTGATGTTTCAGGCGTTCATTGGGAATGACGGTGAGATCGACCTAGAAGAACAGGCGCAGTTGATGGAGCTTCAGGAAGAACTGCACTTGACGGACGCACAGATTACGACGATCGAGACGAATGTGCGAGATGAGTTGGGCTACAGCGCCTAACGGGACGAAGGTACTGCAAGCGTTTCCTGACACCACACTCCACTGCATCCAAACGAGCCAACAAGCAACCTTATAGGGACTCATGACCAGCAACTTTAATTACGTCAAATGTCCGAAATGTGAACACGATCGCAATCCTGCGACTGCCACGAAGTGTGAAATTTGCGGTACGTCTTTACGCAAGCAGGGTTCACCTGTCGCACTGGTGGGGGCAGGACTCGTCACGATAGCCCTTTTGGGTGTGGGAGCCTATTTCTTAAAGGATAAACTACCAGGTGCTACGCCCAAAACTGTGGCATCGCCTGGTACTACCACTATTGCCCCGGCTCAAGCCACACCAGAAGCGTCCCCATCAGCCGTGGTGATCGCTCCGAATAATGCCCCGCTGGTTCAGGGTGCTGTCGTTGCGACTTACCGTAGCCTTGCAGAGGTGCCAAATGTGCCTCAAGGTGTGTTCAATTATGGCGGGTCAACCACCTTTGCACCGCTGAGATCTCCCACCATCGTGGGTGCCATCAATCAAGCCGCCCCACAATTTCAGGTACGCTACACCGAACCAACCACAGGCAAACCAGGTTCAGGCAAAGGTATAGAAATGCTGATGGGTGGGCAACTGAGCTTTGCCCAATCCTCACGAGCGCTGAAAGATGAGGAATATGCTCAGGCAAAGAATCGTGGCTTTGCGCTGGAAGCGGTGCCAGTGGCGATCGACGGCATTGCGCTGTATGTCAATCCGCGACTGCTCAATCAAGGTGTCAAAGGTCTAACGCTCGCTCAAGTGCGGGATATTTTTACCGGCAAAATTCGCAACTGGCAAGCAGTTGGCGGACCGAATCTCGCGATCACGCCGTTTAGCCGCAACTTACAATCAGGGGGTACCGTCGATTTTTTCCATGAGAACGTCATGGAAAAGCAGCCGTTAGGGGCCAACGTGAAAGAAGTCCGAGACACTACTGAAGCCATTCGTCAGGTTGCCACGGCAGCAGGTGGAATTAGTTTCGCCACTGCCGCAGAGGTCATTAACCAACAGATGATTCGTTTGATCGCGATCGCTAAAGAAGCGGGTGGTCAGGGCTTTGTCTCTCCTTGCGCCGATCCAACTTGTGCAGCGATCAACGAAAAGGCCTTTGTAGACGGCGCTTACCCCATCACTAGACGGCTCTTCGTTATCCTGAAACGGGATGGTCGCTTGGATGAGCAGGCAGGAGTCGCCTACGCCAACATGCTGTTGAGTGATGAAGGGCAAAAATTGTCAGAGCAGGTAGGCTTTGTACCGATTCGTTAGAGGGTTGTTGGTTAGAACTTACTCAAGCCTAACCTGGATTATTCACGAAAATTGAAAACCTTGACAAATAACCTTTCGGAAAATCATCTGGCCTCAGGCCAATTCAAATCGGCCTGAGAACCGCCTTCTCTAACAAAGTGTCTCAAAATCATTGGCACATTCCGCCGTGACCATAATGCTGCTATCAACATTTTGAAAAAAGGACTGAGTACGGTGGGGCACACCGGAATTAAAGCTTGGGGAGAGAACGACCTCTATCTGAATCAGGCAGCTGGCTCAGACAAGTTGGCTCGTTGACATTCTCCCCGCGCTTGAAAGCGGGGGATTCCTAAGACTCACGACTTAGGTTTCTGCTTCATAGCACCCGCCTTCCGAGATTTACTCTCTTCAGGTCTTACGGTCGCTCCACAGACTAACA
>JBAUTA010001354.1:0-3275 GCA_049581985.1 Kovacikia sp. | reverse complement strand
CCACAAAAGGGGCTTCAAAAAGTTTGCGGGCAGTTTCTGCGGGAGTCGCCTGCGGGTCTAGCAGCGATCGCCCCGTCCAATGGGAGAAACTGTATACCAGACGTTGACTGTGTTGCAGAACCTCTGGATGTTGCCAGGGAAGCGGATTATTCAAAACCTTATGGGTTACCTAGAACGTCTTACTGATGAAGCTGTCTTACTGATGAAGCTGTCTTACTGATGAAGCTGGTGATCTGTCAAGACTGGTTTGATGGGTTAAAAGCCCTCAAAACAGTCTGAATATGGGTTTTGTAGATTTGAGCCACCCCTTAAATCTATCCCGACGGACTGCCGGTGCACACAAGCCCCCAATGGGGAGGGGGGGGATGAGGGTAGTTCGGCAGCCAGGATCAAACCCTGACCGGTTAATATCTTCCAAGACAAACAGGACCGGAGGGGGAGATATTAACTATGATAGAAATGTTAAAGTTTCTTCATTAAGCTCCTTTATACATTCCTTCATCAAGATGAAGACCGCCCCCCTACTCGACTCCCTTCCAGTTCTTGAAACATTCACCTGGGACTGGAAAACCTACGCTATCCAATACACGGTCGCCGGACATGGGCAGCCCTTATTGCTCGTTCATGGGTTTGGGGCTTCCCTGGGCCACTGGCGGAAAAATATTCCCGTGCTGGCAGCAGCAGGTTATCGGGTGTTTGCGATCGATTTGCTGGGGTTTGGCGGTTCAGATAAACCCGCCCTGGACTACAATCTGGAACTCTGGCAAGAATTACTCTACGACTTTTGGACGGCCAAGATCCAAGCACCGACCGTTTTTGTAGGAAATTCGATCGGCGGTCTGCTCTGTCTGATGCTGCTGGCAAACCATCCTGAAACTGCGGCTGGCGGAATCTTGCTGAACTGTGCGGGGGGCATGAACCATCGTCCAGGTGAGCTGGCACCGCCCCTGCGCTTGATGATGGCAGCCTTTACGTCCCTGGTGAAGTCACCCGTCTTCGGTCCCCTGGTGTTTAACCAGATTCGCAAAAAACATCGCATTCGGCGCACCCTCTCCCAGGTTTATCGCAACCGGGAAGCGATTACCGATGAACTGGTGGATATGCTTTACGCCCCGTCCTGTGATGAAGGTGCCCAAAAAGTTTTTGCCTCCGTTCTCACTGCGCCTGCGGGTCCCAGTCCAACGGAGCTATTGCCTAAAGTCCAGGTGCCGCTTTTAGTATTGTGGGGCGCTGAGGATCCCTGGACTCCGATTTCTGCTGCCACAACCTATCAACAGCTTGTGCAGTCCCACCCTGTCAGCGTGATTCCAATCCCAGATGCAGGGCATTGTCCCCACGACGATCGCCCAGAAGTTGTCAATCGTCTAATCCTGGAATGGCTGGGGGAAAAGCTATAGCCATAGTCCTATTGGTTAGGAGGGGGTGCAGGGGTGAAACTCCTAGCTGGGGCAACGCCCCCACCACCCTTTCATCCTCTGTCCTAATCAAACTGACGATAGCTATAAAAGCTGAAGGATAGGGATTCTGGTTTTGATAGTCTTGCCGATTACACCACCCGATTCTGCCGGATACATTCCTGATACCAACGAAAACTGGTTTTGGGAATTCGCTTTTGGGTTGGGTAATCGGTGTAAAGAATGCCGAAGCGCCGATCGCGGCCCCAGGACCATTCAAAGTTATCTAACAGACTCCAGAGAAAATAACCCCGTAATGGATAGCCCTCTGCAACTGCCCGATGCACAGCTTTCAAATATTGGCGCAGGTATAAAACCCGCTCCAGATCAATGACTTCACCCTGCTCGTTGGGCGTATCTGGAGCAGCACAACCATTTTCACTGATCAGTAGGGGCAATTTGGGTTGGTTCAGGGTTTCGCCAACATGACGGGCGGCCCAATAGAGCGATTCTGGCAGCATCCAGAGCCAGGGCATGTGCATCCGGGGATAATTCTCCCGAAAGTCGAGCACCTCGTAACCCCGATCGTTCTCTGCTGCTCGCACATAGGTACCACTGTAAATATTTAGCCCCAGGATATCCAGGGGTTGATGGATGTTCTCCAGATCACCTTCCTGAACGTCAGGCGCATCGGCTCCCAGTTGGGCCAACAGGGCAGGACTGAAAGCCCCCGTCAACACTGGAAAAATAATGGCCCCATTGGAGCCGATCGCAGAAAAGGCCGTTTGAGCCGCCGCAATATTTTCCGGCGATTCGTCCACAGGCACGGTAATCGCTGGATTGTCTACCAGCGCAACCGAGCAAGGACCAGGGGAAGCGGCCCGAATGGCCTGACAACCCAGGCCATGGGCTAGCACAGCATGATGGGCAGCCTGCCAGACAGCTTTGGCACTGCTAACGGTTGTGCCGGGAGCATGGGAGGGTGTTGCATTGACGGCATAGCCCATGTGAGTAAAGCAGGGAATTTCGTTGATGGTCATCCAATGGGTAATCCGATCGCCCAATCGACTGACGGTTGCTGTGACGTAATCCGCATAGTCTTTTGCCATCTCACGGCTGCGCCAGGAACCGTATTTATCTTCTAAGGCCTGGGGGCTGTCCCAGTGAAACAGGGTGGCGTGGGGAGTAATACCGTGATTTTGCAAACAGTCCACTAATCGCTTATAGAAATCGACCCCTGCCTGATTTACCTCTCCCCGACCATCGGGGATGATGCGAGACCAGGCAATGCTGAAGCGATAATGCTTGATGCCCAATTCCGCCATCAGTTTCACATCGGTTTCGTAAAGGTGGTAATGGTCACAGGCAATCTCGCCCGTATCACCATTCAAGGTGCGATTGGGGGTGGCACTGAAGGTATCCCACACGCTAGGTTTGCGTCCATCCTCAGTAACAGCACCTTCAATTTGATAGGAGGCAGTGGCCGTGCCCCACATAAAATCTGCGGGAAATTGGTAGCTGGTCATTCCATGATTCTCCATCCTTTACACAATCGGACTCCCCCCTTTTAATCCTACTCTTCGCCAATGATGGCGCTGCGATCGAGCAACAGCAGATCTCGCAGGCTATCGGTATCCAGTTCAGTCAGCCAGCTTTCGCCAGCACCGACGACGTTTTCTGCGAGAGCTTTTTTACTTTCGATCAGATCGTGGATTTTTTCTTCCAGGGTGCCATTGCAGACAAATTTGTGAACCTGCACATTGCGGGTTTGACCAATCCGAAACACCCGATCGGTTGCTTGATTTTCTACTGCCGGATTCCACCAGCGATCGAAGTGGAAGACATGGTTCGCACGGGTCAGGTTTAAGCCAACCCCCCCTG
>JBAUTA010001353.1:0-3696 GCA_049581985.1 Kovacikia sp. | reverse complement strand
CTGCTCAAAGGCCCAACGTTGGGTGGTGATCGTCTCGAACTCACTTCGGTTAGTAGTAGTGTCAAACAAACAAGCGACCGAATTGTATTTACCCAGGTCTACTGCCAGAATCTTCATGCTATCCTCCGGTTGTGGGAAGGTGGTTTGAGTCGTTTCTTCTACTTTCCCACGGCTTACATAGATTCTTTAGACCGCTGTAGGACTATTGTTCGACAAATTGCTTTGTAATGAAAGGAGAAGTCATGGCTGAGAGCAGCCCACCATAATTCAGGTTGAAATTCACTTCACTGCCAACTATGCAATCATAGTTATTGCTGTCAAGAACAATATGATCGCCGCTAGCTCCTAATATTTCCAGATCGTGATTAGGTCTTAAGCCAGATACAAGAATATCCTGCCTTCCCAAAGCGATAATCACTCTGCGGCGAATACCGCGATCGAGAAAAGTGGGAATATTCCCAAACGCATTCTGACAAATCTCCCCAGATGGCAAAGATGGCTTTTCTTTTGATTCAATCACTTCAGCAATCAACTTGAAAGCGTTGGTGTGTAAACCTGGAATGGCCTTTCGGTTGATAGTTTCACAACCTAAAAGAATCGATTCACCCAACCGTAGATTGTTGATTCTTCCGACCTTTTGTGTGGATTTATACCATTCATAGTTGGCTGAATTTCCGCCTGAAATTATTTCCAAATTAATCTGAAATTCTTTTTCAATCCCATCAGCTAATTCAGATAACTCATCCATTTTTTGCTGATCCGGCTGAATGCCACCATAACAAGCCAAGTTGCAGCCAATTCCAATAATTTTTATATTGGGCAATTCAAGCGTTTTTTTAATGAATTGGGAAAGGTCAGAGGGAAGTATGCCCTCTCGCAAATCGCCCAGTTCTACCATGATAATGATCTGGTGGAGCGTATTATGCACCTTTGCATAATGGGATAGTTCTCTCACAGTCTCAAGTTCCGTATTGAGACTGATATCCACATTTTTAATCACAGCTTCTGCCTGACTTAAAGCCGTGCGTAGAAGCACAAACTGAGTCGAGATCCCCGCATTTTTCATTTTTTTGATATTTTCAATGCGAGAATCAGCAATAAATTTTACTCCGCCTTGAATCATTGCCTCAGCGATCGCGGGCTCCCCTAGGGTTGCTTTAGTGACGCCCATTAAGGAAATTCCTTTTTGTCCATAAAGTTCGGATAACATCCGAGCATTATGCCGTATTTGAGATAGAGCGATTTCTATTCTTGGCATTAACGCTTTCATTTATCTTTATCCAAGAGTCCCAGGTCTACCTCATCGCCAAGAGAGGCATTTTTTCTAAACGCCCCCGCGTGATTTTTTGATTCAGCTTTGGAAAGCGATCGCTTAAAATTCGAATCAGTTTTTGACACCCGTAGTTCAATACATCTGTCGTGGGTAAGCAAAAACGGTCTTCATAGTCCTTGATGATTTTCGGAATTTCGTCTTCTGTGAGGTTTTCGTGATTTAACGCGATCGCAATCACCTGAGATTGAGAGATGGCTTCAATGAGTTGAATTTCACTCTCAACAGTAGGCATCACTAAGTCAGGAAAATCACAACGAAATTTTCGGGCAGGCGGATGTTGCAGAATAACCCCATCAGGCACACTTCCCTTCAAAATACCAATAGAACTCATAAAGGCAGGATGGCTAACTGCGCTTTGTCCCTCGATTAAAATAATGTCAGGATTTTCGTGTTCAAAAGCCTGAACGACAGCATTTTCTAATTCACCGATGGCAAATTGGGAAACAAGCGCATCCATGGATGCACCATACTTTGCTCCCTGCATCAAGCTAGTTTGCCCTGTCGCGATCATTACTGATTTCAACCCTAAATTGTTTAAGGCTTTATTGAGTTCCACTGCGGTAGTCATTTTCCCACAGGCACAATCGGTGCCTAATATAGCAATTACCGGAACATTTACTTTATATATTTGACCAGTAAAGACATGGGAATCTTTTAACTTTGGAGGTTTTCTGATGTCTTTGATTTGGATATTACACTTGACAGCCATATGGGCAAATTCTTGATCTTCGGAGAAGAACTGATGAAGACCATTAATGATATCCATTCCTTTTCCCATCGCTTCCAGGATTAGGAATCTTTCTTCTGTAGATATGTAGGTATCTAAGGGCGCTTTTCCATAAATGTAACAGTCTGGAACCTCTAAAAGGTTACTCAAAGATTCATCTAAGGTAGCAAAAATGGGAATATTACTCTTCTTATCTCCCAATACTTCTCCGGCATCTTGACCGGCTAATGAACTATCAATAATCCCAACAATAGTATAGAGTTCAGAGTGTCTAACTAGTCCTGCGGCAGTTTTTCCGTCTACCAATCCAAATTCTTTCTCACAGTAAATTAGAGCCGTTTTTTTAATGACTACCATTCAATTGATTTCCTTCGGTTTATATTTAAAGGCCCCAAGAAATATAAGAAGTTTCTTGGAAACTGCAAGGCTTCTCTAAAATCCAAGGCTCTATTTATAGGCAGAAGAGCCGCTCCAAACTTTGTCTAATTTGAAGCCTTTGATTTATTTATTTGCACTAATGACCTGTGTAGAGAAAGCTACGCTATCTAGTCAATATTTTGAAAAGCCTAAGTGATATAGGTTCTGTAGCGAAAATCTCAAGTCCTAATCAAGTTTCGGTTTAAACTTAGGTCTTTCGTCAAGTGTAACACACATTACCGTTTTGCATTGAGCCGCTTAACAAATCGCTGAACCGGAATGGAACAAAAAGTCTCTGTTGTGTTTCAAGGCTTCTCTGTCCAGTTATCTCAACCGTTAGTCTATCAGCGATTTCAATTTCCCTGAGGTTTATTGCCGCATCCCTTGCTGAGAAGCTGGATGAATTTTTTTTACATTGTCCTTAGAGCAATTCTACTTTGAGCTAGTATCTGGCATCTTTAAAGGGTGTTGGAGTGAGATTTATATGAAATTTAAGTCGGTCGCTGTCAGGCTTAGTTTAGGGGTATTTGGCGGCTTATTAGCAGTGACTTCATCCCAGTATCTTGAAAACGATCGCCAACCAGCCTTCGCCCAAGAAGTCCCATCTGCATGCCCGCTTCCTCAAGAGATTGCTGTTACGTTTCTTAACTCTAAATGTAAGAAGGTCAAACTGCTGATGCCCCAGACTTTCTTCCGCTACTACAGTAACGAAACGAATAAAAAAGGTCGATTTTTGACTTCTGAACAATATCAAACCAATGTAGAAGTGATCGCCAGACTCGCTCTCAACCAGCAATGGGGGAATAAGGCTGAAAAAATGTTAGCGATCCTTTACCTGCTGGAACAATCGTCTATGAAGGGATAGTAGCACCCCAAACTCCTACATCCTGTTATCCCGGTGGGGGACAGCAAACCTTTATTGAGGACTCAAAAGACCCTAATTTATTTTGGACTGAGGGGCCAGTTCTGAATTTACAACCATTCGCCTGTCCTTAGAGTTTTATGGACACTCAACAACAAGAATTTATTCGATTGATTGATCGCGCCCTTGAAATCGCTGAACAGATGAGGGTAGAGAGCCCATCTGAGCAATTCTGGTTCTCCAGTGATTTATGTAGAACAGGCTTTCTAGTTTTTGGATTTGTGGGAGGATTGGGCTAAAATAGGCTCAGTGCAGGGCATTGAGTCAAGGAGTTTGTGATGCGAACCGGCTACCGCA
>JBAUTA010001352.1:0-13609 GCA_049581985.1 Kovacikia sp. | reverse complement strand
CAGCTACCTCGCCCGCAGACAGGATCAACGGGCCACCCTGACTGAGAAAGAGCGGTGGAAAAAGATTCACAAAGAACTCAAAAGCAAGAATCGGCAGAAGGATAGAGGCTAAAGGGGGAAAGGGTACGGAACAAACCCCCTTTAGCCCTACTGTGTATATCTATCTCGGATGAAACCCAATCCTCTGCCGGGGGACTTCCCCCCGGTCCCCCGCCTCGTGGGGTCCTAACTCCCCTCCCGAAAGGGTCTGGGGTAATGAGTTTGAGGCCAAGGTAACGAGAATCCAGGGAAAGGAGTCAGGCCCAATGCACTTAAGCGTTGAATCTGGGATGAAAGCCAGGTCTTGATCACAGCCCCAGCCTCGAAACGTAAGCCGGGATTTTATTTGGAGGAAGCTTTGGGGTGGGTTTGCCTTGACCCAAACTTGGGTATACACCTTAGCCCTTTAGCCTCTATCCCTGAATCTCCTCCAGCTTTGCCTTTACTGCCTGGATATCCTGCCACATTAGCCACTTGGGTTGACCCTTTTCGCGGGACTGGTTCCGCAGCAGATAGGCGGGGTGAAAGATGGGCATATAAAGGCGATCGTCCTTTTCTACCCACTGCCCTCTCACTTTGGTAATTCCCTGTTTGATTCCCAATAAGGTGAGCATGGCATATTTGCCTGTCAAAAGGATAATCTTGGGGTCCATTATCCGGATCTGTTCCAGCAGATAGCCCTTACAAGCCTCTATCTCTCCCTTTTCTGGATCGCGGTTTGCAGGCGGGCGGCATTTGACAACATTGCAAATAAAGACATCTGCTTCTGTCAGTTCAACGGAAGCCAGAATCTTGTCCAAAAGTTGCCCTGCTTTTCCGACAAAGGCAATTCCAGTTTCATCCTCATTCTGTCCTGGACCTTCTCCCACAATCATGATGGAGGCCTTCGGATTGCCTCGCCCAATGACTGCATTTTTGCGGGTTTCACCTAAGACGCAGCGATGACACTGGTTGCAATGGACCCCCATCTGTTCCATCGTCTGATAGGTGCCTGGGGGAATGGGAATCTTTGCATCGGTCGGAATCAGGTCGGGGTCAAAGCCCTTAGAGGGAACAGGTTGACTGCCCGTTGAGGGAGCTTCAAACAGGCTAATCTGGTCTTCGCTTGCCATGAATCTAAATAGGAACTCAATAGGAACTAAGGGCTAGAAGGTGCAAACCTTTCAGATTGCTCTACTCGTTGCACCCTAAGGTCTCTAAATTCTATAGCAGTCCTAAATCATTTGTGAGACTGAAAGGCTTTAGGAGCTAGAATTCCTGCGGCAGCCTGGCTGCCAATCCCCATAGAATCGCTATTGGGTAAGATTGACCGTTTAGATTGGGGTCAGATTAGCGATGAAGAATCATTCTTGAAGTGCGCGGAATTGAATAAATTCAGTCATGATGAAGGAAATCCCACTGCTCATGCTGCTGGAGGGAGGCGATGTCTCCATTTTCGTCATTTCAAGATCCTGATTCGGCTGCTCGCTTTGTGAATCGACAGCAGGCAGGTGAGAAACTGGCAGAGGCGATCGTAGCAGAGATTGGCAAACATCCAGTTCCAGAAGGAGTGCGCTTCATTGCCTACGCCCTTCCCAGGGGCGGTTTGCCGATCGCCGCTCCCGTCGCCCGTCGGTTAAATTGTCCATTAGATGTGATCGTTGCCAAAAAAATCACCCGCCCTGACAATCACGAACTTGCGATCGGGGCGGTGACCGCTGACGGACAGATTGTTTGGGCACCCTATCGCAGTTCTATTACCCCACCCTGGAAACAACAACAGACCGATTTAGAACAGGCCCAATCCCATGCCCAGGCACAGTGGCAGGAACTGTCTCCCAACGGTCCCCGTGCCAATCCGGCAGGGGCGATTGCCCTGGTCATCGACGACGGTATCGCAACGGGCATGACAATGGCAGCGGCAGTCAGCTCTTTGCGGGCCCAACAGGTAGCCCAGGTCTGGATTTGTGCTCCAGTTGCCCCCCTGGATTTGATCACGTTCCTACAGACCTTGGGCGATCGCACCATCATCCTGGCTGCCCCGGATAACTTTAACAGCGTCAGCCGATTTTACAAAGAATTTCCCCAGGTATCGACAGAAGAGGCATCCAGTTATTTGGAATAGGAAGTGAGGGGAGAGGGGAGAGGGGGAGTGATGGAAATAGGGGGAAAGGGGTTCTGCTATCCGAAACGCACAGGCGGTTCACATAGTCGGTATGATTACAGTGCGATAGGTTATTGGCTAATAAGCTAATCGCTAATAGCCATTAGCTGTCTTGGTTAATAGCTGTCTTGATATAGATCTTAAGGGACACAAAATCTAGCATGCGAATTCTGTTTGTGGCGGCTGAAGCGGCTCCGATCGCCAAAGTAGGTGGAATGGGCGATGTGGTTGGAGCATTACCCAAAATCTTGAAAAAGATGGGGCACGATGTGCGAATTTTCCTACCCTACTATGGCTTTGTGCCAGACAAAATGAAGGTTCCGAAGGAGCCAGTCTGGGAGGGGACAGCCATGTTCCAGACTTTTCAGGTCTACGAGACTGTTCTGCCTAAAACCGATGTTCCCCTCTATCTATTTGGTCATCCTGCCTTTAGTTCGCGACGCATTTATGCGGGAGAAGATGAGGACTGGCGGTTCATCCTGTTTTCCAACGGAGCCGCAGAATTTGCCTGGAACTATTGGAAACCCGACATTATTCACTGCCATGATTGGCATACCGGGATGATTCCCGTTTGGATGCACCAGTCGCCAGAGATTGGTACTGTGTATACGATTCATAACCTGGCCTATCAGGGTCCCTGGCGATGGCGATTGGAGCAGATAACCTGGTGTCCCTGGTATATGCAGGGTCATAACGTGATGGCAGCGGCAGTTCAATTTGCCGATCGGGTCAATACGGTGTCTCCCACCTACGCCAGTCAGATTCAGACCCCGGCATACGGCGAGACTCTAGAAGGGTTATTGTCATTTGTCAGCAGTAGGCTGTCGGGAATTTTGAACGGCATTGATACCGAATCCTATAACCCCGCAAACGACAAAAACCTGACCCAAACCTTCACTGCCGAAACCCTAGAAGATCGGTCAGTCAATAAGATTGCCCTGCAAGAAGAAATGGGGTTGGAGGTTAACTCCGGGGCGTTCCTGATTGGCATGGTGACCCGTCTGGTGGAACAGAAAGGGCTGGATCTGGTTCTGCAGATGCTAGACCGATTCATGGCCTATACCGATTCCCAATTCGTATTATTGGGAACGGGCGATCGCTATTATGAAACCCAAATGTGGCAAATTGCCTCCCGCTACTCCGGACGTATGGCAGTTTACCTTCTATTTAACGACGCCCTGGCTCGACGCATCTATGCTGGCAGCGATGCCTTCCTGATGCCGTCCCGGTTTGAACCCTGTGGCATTAGCCAGATGCTGTCCTTGCGCTACGGCTGTGTCCCGATTGTGCGTCGGACAGGCGGATTGGTTGATACCGTGTTCCACCATGACCCCCAAAACCATGCTGGAACTGGTTACTGCTTCGATCGCTACGAACCGCTAGATTTATATACCTGCATGGTCCGTGCCTGGGAAGGGTTCCACTACAAAGATTATTGGGGGGAACTTCAGAAGCGGGGTATGGGTCAAAACTTTAGCTGGGAAAAGGCGGGCAAAGACTACGATCGCCTTTATCGGGAGATCAAAGGGTTGCCCCTAGAAGACCCGGAACCCAAGCAAGCGACAGAACTGGTTCCCTAGGACAAGCCAGCCCTCCTCACACCCGATCGCCAAAGTAAGTCTTCTTTAAAGCGTTTCATCCTTTAAAAAAGACCCCTCAACACAATCCCCCCTAATCCCAAGCTGGTATCCCCTGTTTATTCGGTCTACTGATGTCTATTTGCATTCGCTCCAGGCTACAGGGTCTACTTGTGCCGTCCATTCTCATGCTAACCATTTTGCCAGCTTCCCTTAGCCTGGCAGTTGTCGCTAATTCCCCCAGACTCGCGGATCGATCTCAGTCAAACTTGAGGGACCCGGCCCTATTAGCGCAGAAATCTCGTACCCGCAGAATTCAGTTTGCGCCTGGAAAAGACTATGCCATCCTTAGAGATGCGGTCATTCGGGGAACCCGCGATACCTATCTGCTCGACGCCCAACGGGGGCAAATCATGACCGTTAAAATCGAGTCTGTGGAAAACAACGCCGTATTTGATATCGCTGCCCCCCCTAACCGATTAAGGCAGCACCGGATCCTTCAGCAAGAGGCAGTCTCCTGGAGTGGCAAACTCTCTGACTCCGGAGACTACCAAATTATTGTGGGCCCAACGCGGGGCAATGCAACCTATAGACTGAAAGTGCTAATTCAGTAACAGGCTGGTGGCCAAAAATTGGCCCTTGCCCCTTTGCCCGTCTGGCCGCAACATAACTTCAAAAAATGTGTGATGATTGACTCAGTGGTTTTTTGAAAAAATGTCAATCTAGCGCTTTTGCTTTCAGGTTATGCCGCGTCCTTCACCGCAGGCTTTGTTATTGGTGGACGGCTATAATGTCGTCGGGCTGTGGGCTGACTTACGGCAGGTTCGCGATCGCGAAGGTTTGGAAGCTTCTCGCCGCCAGTTGGTAGAAGTACTGACCAACTACAGCGCCTACCAGGGATTTGATACAAAGGTTGTGTTTGACTCCCAATATCGCAATACTTCCTGTAACCGGGAAGTGATTACGCCTAACCTGTCCATCCACTACACGGACTTTGGACAGACTGCCGACACCTTTATTGAAAAAACCTGCGCTAATTTTCGCTACGACCTGCGCAAGTTTCATCAGCGATTAATTGTGGCCACCTCCGATCGGGCACAGCAACTGACGGTTGTGGGCTACGGTGCCGAATGGATGTCGGCTGAACGCCTGGCAGCCGATGTAGCAGCCGTGACTCAACGGGTCCAGCGTCGGCAAAAAGCTGCTAAGAAACCCTCCAGTCGATTTCTGGCCCATTCTCTCGACCCAATTGCTCAACAACGCTTAGCCCAGCTGCGGTTTGGAAAAAATAGTGAGTAAGGTAAAGAACAAGGGGTACAAGGTCAATAGGTAGGACTAAATAAATATAAGACCGATGCAGCTTAGTTTGGGGCACAAAACCCAACGCCCCCAAGGGTTATGCAACGTTAGTCGATCCTGGATGTATTTCACCCACCTGCTTGAAAAATGGCGGAGATGGGGGAGAGAGGAAAGTCGCTAAATCTAATCCCAATTTAAATAGCGAACAGGGCAGATTGGCGACGGGGTGCAGGGGTTCCCCCCCATCTGCAACCTTCATTTTTTAAATTGGTATAAAATCTAAAACCCAAAATCAATCGTCTAAAAAAAGACTTGTCAAAGGGTGCCGATTATCGATACTATAGGATTCGCACATGAGCATTCCTCAGTAGCTCAGTGGTAGAGCGGTCGGCTGTTAACCGATTGGTCGCAAGTTCGAATCTTGCCTGGGGAGTTGGGTTAAAAAGATAAAGGATCAAGGACAAAGGATTAAGAATGAAGGATGAGTTGATGGAACCCCAGTTATCCATCAACTGCTTCGCTGGATCCTGGACGCTTGATCCAGAAATTACTTTTCTGAATCATGGGTCGTTTGGGGCCTGTCCTTTGCCTGTGCTGCAAGCACAGCAGCATCTGCGGCAACGCATGGAGCGGCAACCGCTGCAATTTTTTGATCGAGAGATTGAGACGCTGTTAGATGCGGCTCGGTGTGAACTGGCGTCATTTGTAGGGGCGGACCCAGAGAACCTGGCATTTGTACCCAATGCAACGACCGGAGTTAACACGGTTCTGCGATCGCTCCCATTCAAATCGGGGGATGAGTTGCTGACCACCAATCAGGAATATAACGCCTGTCGCAACGCTTTGAATTATGTTGCCAACCAGAAGGGACTGCGGGTAGTTGTGGCCGAGGTGCCTTTCCCAATTGACTCACCCCAGCAAGTGATTGAGGCCGTGCTTCAGCGGATTTCTCCTCAAACCCGACTGGCCTTGCTGGATCACATCGTTAGTCAGACCGGATTGGTATTCCCGATCGCCCAACTGGTCAAAGAACTGGCTCACCGAGAGGTCGAAACCCTGGTAGATGGGGCCCATGCTCCTGGTATGGTGCCTCTGAATTTACAGGAGTTAGGAGCTACTTATTACACGGGTAATTGTCATAAATGGCTGTGTGCGCCCAAAGGCTCGGCATTCCTGTATGTGCAGGGCGATCGCCAGCCTGACATTCATCCCCTCACGATCAGTCACGGCGCAAATGCTACCCGCAGGGAGCGCAGTCGCTTTCGTCTGGAGTTTGACTGGACTGGCACCGACGACCCCACAGCCTACCTTTGTGTTCCAGAGGCGATCCGGTTCATGGGTTCCCTGCTGCCCGGCGGCTGGTCTGAATTGATGGCAACCAACCGGACCCTGGCACTTACCGCCCGTCAAATCCTCTGTCAGGCGTTGAATATTCCTCCTCCCTGCCCCGATCAGATGGTGGGGGCGTTGGCAGTCGTTCCCCTCCCCGATGGACAACCAAGACCACTTCAGGATGAGCTGTTGGCCCGCTATCAAATTGAGGTTCCGATCGTCCCGTTCCCGACGAGTTCCAGTCGATTGGTGCGAATTTCTGCCCAGATCTACAACCACGCAAACCAGTATGCCTATCTGGCGCAAGCCCTAACGGAACTGCTCAACTAAGGAATGGGCGAGGGCGAGGATTCATGATTACCCCTTGATTCCTCTAAACCGTTCTTTCGCAACTTCAAACGATTCCTTCATCGATTCTTGAATGCGCTGGGGATCGGGCTTTTTACCGCCCATTAAATCACCAAAGTAAACACAGGCGGCTTCGCCCAAAGCCCAGGTGTAAGCGGCGGCCCAGGATGCAGCAATGACACTGCCAAAGCCAGGGATAAATTTGATCAACTCCCGTCCGATCGCCTGGGCCAGGAATCCACCGGCGATCGCACTAACAATCCCCCCCGCTTGGGAAGGGGTCAGGGTTTGACCATACAGTTTGCCCAACAGCCCCACCAAGGAGATCTGGAGCGCCGTTAAGACGGGCATTGTGGCAAACGGCAGGGGAACGGCGGCTAAGGTGGCGGCGATCATCGCAAAGGGCACAATGTAGCGGCGACCAGCTTCCCGATAAAGATTACCCAGCTGTTCCCCGGCAACCTGATCCAGCAGTTGATAAATAGTGCGGGCTTCAGCTTCAGGCAGGAGTTCGGCGATCGCATTCACCAGCGCCTCCTGCCCATAGAAAACCGGATGGAATTCATCCTCTTCCAAGGTGAAATCAATCATTACTGCCCGATCGTACAAGCCGGAAAAGGTTTGCTGACTGGCAGCAAAGGCCCGCTGAGTATCCTCAAAGCCAGGGGGATAGGCAGGATGATCTGCCACATCAGCAGGATAGACCTCGTGCAGACAGGTTACGACCAGAAGACAGGGCACATCTGGATACTGCTGGCGAACCTGGCTGGCAATTTGACGCAGCGTATCGGTGGCAAAGTCGTTAATCTTAACCGTGAGCAGCAGCACCCTGGCTTTTTGATCACGCACCTGGCTCAATTCTCCCAACAACTCCCGCACCACCGTTTCGGTTTCCTGGGAAACATCCCCTAAACCAACCGTATCTGTAAAAATGATCAACGGCAGGTCATCGGTGGGATAGCTGTAGCGCTGGGTGTATTGGGTGTGCGGTCGGAACCCTTGCCCCACGATCTCTGCCGAAACCCCCGTTAGTCCTCGAATAATCGAACTTTTCCCAGACTGGGGCTTCCCCACTAAAAGGGCTTCTGTTGTCGGTAGTTCCTGCCGGACACGCTCCAAAATCTCAGCGACCTGGGCCTCACTCACATTAAACCAGGAAGTCAATGTTCGGAAGATCCAATCTGCCGGAATCAGCCGTTTCCAGCCTGCGGTGAAACCCTCCCAAAATCCAACTATTCCACCTAACCAATTGGATCGTTCAGAATCGGATTGCGGCACGATCGCCGACTCTTCCGCCTTCTGACCATTTTCTTGAGATCTGGCTTCCGGTTGCTCAGCCATAGGTCAAGCGCTAGAGGTCATCCCGGGGTTCCACAGGAGAACCAGGAGAGGATTCATAAATGGCGTCTAGCTGTTCACGGGCATCATCCACGCTCATCGATCGCATGACCAACAGAGGCTCATCAATCACATTTCCAGAGGCATCTAACAGCTCTGGATGGGGAGCCAAATGCGGCTGCGAAGGGGCAGACGACGCACCTCCTCCCGTCCCCCAGCCTCTAGAGGAGTGGCGCTGAGACTCCACGCCCAGGGTCATAATGTTGCGAATGAGATTGCCAACTGCCAAAATCGCAAGAATTGTAAACACTAGAATGTAAAGAAGATGTAACATAAGCTTCCCTCGAGTTCAGACAGCGCAAAACCGATCACGAACGGCTTAAGCTTAAAGGCGCAATAGCAAATATTAAGTACTTATGCTTAGAATGTGAGTTTGGTTCAACCCTCTTCTAATAGTGTCGCAAATTTTGCTCGATTTCTAAATCCCTTTTTCCGCGCCTTCGCCTGACCGGAAGCTCATCGTCACCTGCAAGCATTCCGTCACCAAGAGATGCCAGGGTACCAGAGAAGCGGGATCAATGCCAACCTGCCCATTCGTCGCCTGAAACAGCATTTTGATGGCGCTGAGTTCCTGCTGGGCGATAACGATTCTTGCTAAAAGGTCTGCCTGCTCATCGGTGCTCAGAAACGGGATGTCCTCAGTTTCCAGAAGCAATCGCGATCGCTCAAACCAATATTGGAAGTCTTCTAAAAGCGGTTCCAGTATGGTTTTAAGCAAATCTGAATCAGGAAGATTGGAGTTAAACATTTGGTTACTTAAGAGATTGCAAGTAATTTACTGTCCCCACACCCCTATCTTATCTAGTTTTAGAATTCTTTAATAAAATTTACATTGCTTTACATGAATCCGGGGTCGATTTAGGGATCCCTTGGGATGACTCCCAGCTCTCGGCCCCAGGGAATAGGTAGGAGTGAAGTCAGGACATACGTTAGACTAGAAAGCTGTTAAGGATAAACCCGTTACTTAAATTGCATGTCTTTTCAGGCAGGTAGGAACAAATTGCTAAGTTGGCGACGACAGCTTTGGGGAACTCAGGCTGAAGGTGAAACGCAGACTGAAACAATCGGACTGGGGCGAACTATGTAGGGGCGCGGTCTGATTGCCCCGGCAAGTCTTGATTGTCATCTGTTTTGCTTTCTTTGTCGTTATTGATTAGCCGAGTAAGTTATTAGCTGAGTAAGTCTATGCCTGCTGCAGAATTCTCATCGGATCCCCCCCCCAATCAACCCGAAAAAATTTACCTTCCCAAGACCAGTGAATCGGAAGCCCTGAAAAAGATCCGCCATACGACGTCCCATGTGATGGCAATGGCGGTGCAAAAGCTGTTTCCGAAAGCCCAGGTAACGATCGGCCCCTGGATTGAAAACGGGTTCTATTATGACTTTGACAGTCCAGAACCGTTTACCGAAAAAGATTTGAAGGCAATTAAGAAGGAGATGATCAAGATCATCAACCGCAAGTTGCCCGTGGTTCGCGAAGAAGTCAGCCGGGAAGAGGCCGAACAGCGGATTAAAACCATTAATGAACCTTACAAGTTAGAAATTCTGGAAGGCTTGCAAGAGCCAATTACGATCTACCACCTGGATAAGCAGTGGTGGGATTTGTGCGCCGGTCCCCATGTGGCCAATACGGGGGATATCAATCCGCAGGCGATCGACCTGGAAAGTGTTGCTGGAGCCTACTGGCGCGGCGATGAAACCAAAGCTCAACTCCAGCGGATCTATGGCACTGCCTGGGAAACGCCTGAGCAACTGGAAGAATACAAACGCCGTAAGGAAGAAGCCCTCCGCCGCGACCACCGCAAACTGGGTAAAGAACTGGGCTTATTTATTTTCTCCGATTCAGTCGGGCCTGGTTTGCCGCTATGGACCCCGAAGGGAACGGTGCTGCGATCGCTGCTGGAAGATTTTCTTAAAAAGGAACAGCTCAAACGCGGCTACCTCCCCGTAGTTACGCCCCACATTGCCCGTGTGGACCTGTTCAAAACTTCGGGGCACTGGCAGAAGTACAAAGAAGATATGTACCCGATGATGGCGGAGGACGAGAAAGCCGCCGCCGAGGAGCAGGGCTTTGTCCTGAAGCCCATGAACTGTCCGTTTCACATTCAAATTTATAAGAGCGAACTCCGCTCCTATCGGGAATTGCCCATCCGGTTGGCGGAGTTTGGCACCGTTTATCGCTATGAGCAGTCCGGCGAGTTGAGCGGGCTTACCCGTGTACGCGGCTTTACCGTGGATGACTCCCACCTGTTTGTAACACCCGAACAGCTTGATCAGGAATTTCTGAATGTTGTTGATCTGATCCTGAGTGTGTTTAAGAGCCTGCAACTAAAGAATTTCCGGGCGCGGCTCAGCTTTCGAGATCCCAGTTCCGACAAATACATTGGCTCCGATGATGCCTGGGACAAAGCAGAGGGGGCGATCCGCCGGGCTGCCGATACGCTGAGCTTGCCTTACTTTGAAGGGATTGGGGAAGCGGCTTTCTACGGTCCCAAGCTTGATTTCATTTTCCAGGATGTGCTCGATCGGGAATGGCAACTTGGCACCGTTCAGGTAGATTACAACCTGCCGGAACGGTTTGACCTGGAGTATGTGGCGGAAGACGGCAGCCGCAAACGTCCCGTCATGATTCACCGCGCGCCCTTTGGTTCCCTGGAACGCCTGATCGGAATTCTGATTGAAGAATACGCCGGAGACTTTCCGCTGTGGTTGGCCCCGGTTCAGATGCGGTTACTGCCGGTGGGAGAGGAGCAGTTGTCTTTCACCAGGCAGGTGGCGGAGCAAATTAGCGGATTAGGCATCCGGGTGGAGGTGGATACGAGTGGCGATCGCCTCGGCAAGCTGATCCGCAATGCCGAAAAGGAAAAAATCCCCGTCATGGCAGTGGTCGGTGCGAAGGAGGTGGAAGCCAACTCCCTCAGTATCCGCACCCGCGCTTCTGGGGAATTAGGTGCCATTCCTGTCACGGAAGTCCTGGAACGGCTTAAAGTGGCGAATGAAAACCATTCAAACTTTTGAGGATGCGTTAAATGGATGCCCACGAGAAGCTGAAGAAAGTTGATACGGCAGCATTAGAACAGGCGATCTCCCAGGTTGTTTCGGATGCGACAGGTTGGAAATACACCTGTAACGTCAGTGAGATCGAATATGGAGAGTTGGGTAAGGCCCAGGTGAAACTGGTCCTGGAAACCTCAGAATGGTTGAGCGTAAATCTGAAAACGGATTAACTGGATGGCTAAGCCCAAAATTCTGAAACCAGAACAGTCTTACACTTTCCGCTCGTATTTTGAAATGCCCTACGAAGCGGAGGATATTCTGGCGGAGTTTGGTTTCAAGCTAGAACGAGCACGCCTGTCTCTCCCGAAGGCGACAAAGCCCTTTGAGCGGCTTCCCGAATTACGTCAGCGGCTTGAAAAGATCTTGCCGCTGATTAGCCTGTCTAGTGAAACGGCACGGCGAGAAACTCTGGTTGCGCCAGTCTTGATGGAAGTCGCAACTTACTGCAACTGCCAGCTCCGAATTGAGTATCCGCTGATGGTCAACAATTGGCTAAAGGGCAATTTGGATTACCTGCTGCGATCGACCCGCAACCTCCTGGTCATTGAGGCAAACAACGATGATCTGACCCGCGGATTTACCCAACTTGCAGTTGAGCTAATTGCCCTTTCTAATCTCGAAGAGCAGGAAATTTTGTATGGTGCTGTCACGATTGGCAATGTCTGGCAGTTTGGCTTCCTGGATGTTAATCAACATCAGATTCGTCAGGATATTGCCGTATATTCCACACCGGATGTCTTAGCTGAATTGGTCGCAATTCTGGTAGGAATTATTCAAGGCAATGGACGTCGCTCGTTCCCCTTTGGGATTCTCTTACTTGTCTAGAGTACTGTTCTGATGTAGGGTAGCGATCGCCCTGCTTGACCCCAACGCCCCATCCTCCCTATGCGTTCTTACTCCCTGCTTTCACCCGCCAAAATTAATCTGTATCTAGAAATCCTGGGCGATCGACCGGATGGCTTCCACGAACTGGTGATGGTGCTTCAGAGTGTGGAGTTGGCAGACCAGATTGATTTGCGAGTGGGGGGGATGGGCAATATCTACGTTGAGTGCAGCCATCCTGAGGTTCCCAGCGACAGCAGCAACTTGGCCTATCGGGCAGCAGAACTGATGACCCGACAATTCCCCGACTGCTTTTCCCGGTTCGGCGGAATTAGCATTACGATTCAAAAAGCTATTCCCGTAGGAGCTGGGCTGGCAGGGGGGTCCAGCAATGCGGCAGCGGTTCTGGTGGGGCTGGATCTACTTTGGAATCTGGGCTTAACTCAGGATGAGTTGGAGGAATTAGGTGCAACGCTGGGTTCCGATGTGCCGTTTTGTATTGCCGGAGGCACAGCCCTTGCCACAGGTCGGGGCGAACAGTTGGATACCCTGCCCGGACTCGATCATCTTTACGTCGTGCTGGCAAAATACCGCAGCCTCTCGGTGTCAACGCCCTGGGCCTATAAAACCTATCGCCAGCAGTTCAGCACTTCCTATGTGAAAGATTTAACCGATCTGGAGCTACGCCGCCAGCAGGTTCATTCCGGGCCGATGTTAAATGCGATCGCCCAACGCAATGGCCCTAAAATTGGTCAACTGCTCCACAATGACCTGGAGAAAGTAGTTTTACCTGCGTATCCCGAAGTGCTGCGCCTGCGGGAAACCTTCCAACGGGTGGGAGGCTTGGGAACGATGATGTCTGGTTCCGGTCCAACCGTATTTGCCCTGTCAGAGTCTCAGCAAGAAGCGGAGCAAATTAAGGAGCAGGTGAAGGCGGAAATCGCCAACCCTGACCTGGAATTGTGGGTGACGAAATTTGGGAAGTCGGGAATCAAGGTAGTGAGAGAGTGAGGCAGGGCGGAGTGCCGATCGCCCACGCCATCACCTCTTACAATTTAAGTAGCCATCCACCCCCACCCCTCCATGATTGAACCATCGCAGTCTCCAGACTCTCCAGAGATCAACGAACCTAAGTCGAGTCCGGCCCTACCGGGACCCGTGCGTTGTCTGGTGGGTGCGATCGTTGCGGGAGTCATTGCCTATGCGTTGTACAACATGACGGCGGCCATCGGTCACTCATTTGCAACCAAACCCGTTCATAGCAGTAGCTACATTGTGCAAAGAATTACGGCAGCAGTCCGAACTCTGGTCATTGGGATGAGCGCCATGGGAACGGGAATTTTTGGGCTAGCATCCATAGGGCTATTTGGTCTGGGAATTCAGGTTGTGATCCAGCGGTTCCGAGGGCAGTCTATTCCACCTGCTAACGGCTAGTGTTGCAAATCATAAATCTGGCACCCTGGGGGAGTGGGGAGATAGGCAAGAAGCACCGTTCAAATCGGTATAGCGGTTCTCACTGGAGTGAGGTACGGGGTGTGGGGTGGAACCCCCACGCAGGGGGCAGCGCCCCCTGCACCCCTGTACTCCATTGATA
>JBAUTA010001351.1:0-13110 GCA_049581985.1 Kovacikia sp. | reverse complement strand
GGCTTGCTCTTCTTCTTGAAACTTCAACGAGTCGATGACCTGCGGCAGCGTTTTAAGGCGAACGTCCTTGTAACGATGATTTCCTGGCATGATCACCAGATTAGGCGCAGAAGAACAATGCTTCAAGCATCCAGTTGGTTTAATGGTGACATCCTGATCCAGATTGTGAGCGCAGAGCATTTTTTGCAAGGCCTCACATAGTCCTCTCCCTCCCCGCTTCAAACATCCCGATTTCTGGCATATGAGCACTTTGAACTTGGGCCTACCTTTGGGTTTGGACGTAGATGCAAGAGTCCTGGCAGGCAGGGGATTAGATGGTATTGGAGGCTCTGTTGGAGGACAGTGCTCTGGGAGTGGTATGATCTTAGCCGCCTTAAGTTTGAGTTCATGGGTATTGCGATCGAACTTGCCCATACCGATGACCTGGAGGGCGTCACCGGGTTGAAGTGACAGCCCCAGAGTCAGCCGCAATGGTTTTGGAATTTTGACCCGCATTTCTTCCGATAGCACTTTTAAGCGGATATATTTGAACGTCCCATCATGGCTCATAAAGCCCAAAAATTGGCCCTCAAAATTAAATTCCATGCGTGAGGTGGTATCGGGAAAACCCATGATCTTGATCTCCTAGGTGATGCGTCTAGCTTCTACAGTTTGCGGTAACTTTAAGGGGTCTTCTAAACCTGCGATCGCCAGTTCCCACCCATTTGTGAGTGTGAAAATCTTTTCGCAGTCTGCCTCTACTTCTTTCACCACTTCTTCCTCTAAGTCTTTTTTGGCTACATAGACAACCAGGTGTCCAGCAGGATTCCGGCGAAGCATCACTTTCATTTAATTTCCTCTGCAAGTTCGAGTTCTTTTTTGCGGCAACCGACAATGTGGCCTGTGGTCATGAAATGCACGGCATAGATATAGGAGCTTTGCAAGAAAGTGCCAATGCTGACGACGTAACCCACCTCGCCTTTTTTTGCTAGTGTTGCGCCAATGTCTTTACCGGGAAACGTACCGTCATTGCGAATTAGCTTGCGCGATCGTACCTTTTGACCTATGTCAAAGGTGGGTGGGGAATCAATTTCAATTTCATCCGTTTGCATGGGTGTAGGACCTCGCTTGGGGGACTAAACTCAACAGTTCTTCAATTGTGAGATTACGCTTAACCTCTACCGCTTGATGGCGCACCGCTTCTAACACCGCTTGAACTTCCTCCGGTTTGAGGATGATGCCCTGCTCTTGCAGCACGTTTAACACGAGATGCCGACCCGAATGCTTACCCACCACAAACCGTCGTTCCCAGCCCACATCCTCTGGGGCAAAGGGTTCATAGGTGACGGGATCTTGCAGAATACCGTGAGCGTGAATGCCTGACTCATGGGCAAACGCATTGTCGCCCACGATCGCTTTCCAGGGTGGTACAGGAAAATTAGAAGCTCTGGCAACCAGACGAGAAAGTTCCAACAGTCGTTTGGTATCAATGCCCATTTGAATGCTATAAATACGCTTCAATGCCATCACGACTTCTTCCAGGGCCGCATTGCCTGCTCGCTCGCCCAAACCATTTACGGTTGTATTCACCGATAACGCCCCAGCTTGTAGGCCCGCCAGCGCGTTTGCTGTTGCCAACCCCAAATCGTTATGGGTATGCATCTCAATTGGGATCGCAAGGTTGTAGACAAGTGGGCGAACTTTGTTGTAAGTGGTTAGGGGATCAAGAATACCGACTGTATCGCAGAAGCGAAACCGACAAGCCCCCCACTCTTGGGCGAAGGAAGCCACATCCAGGATAAAGGAGGGATCGGCTCTGGAGGAATCTTCCCCTCCGACTGACACGGCTAACCCGCTGTCGCAGGCAAAGTTGATCACATCACGCAGGCGATCGAGCATTACCCGCCATTGCCCATGGAATTTAGCGGCAATCTGAATTTCTGAGACAGGGACAGAAATATGGACCCGTTGCAAGCCGCAATCAAGAGAAGCTTGGATATCGGATACGTTCGCCCGATTCCAGCCAAGTAGTTTTGCATTTAAACCCAGGCCTGCGATCGCCCGGATGGATTCAGCCTCTTCCTGTCCCATGGCTGGAATACCGATCTCCAATTCTTGCACTCCAATCGAGTCAAGAAAGGTGGCGATCGCAATTTTTTCCTCGATGTTGAAAGCAATTCCAGCTGCCTGTTCGCCGTCTCGCAACGTGGTGTCGTTAATTTGAATTGGATGGTTTTTCATGACGATAGGGTGATGGCTAATCAGAAATTTTTCTACGCAATTTTGGTTCATCTAAGGCATCTTTATGAATTGCCTCCAGCATGTAATTGTGGGTGCCTAAGATGATACTAAACATAGCTACGATCGTGATTAAGGTTATTAGCATTGTGCTCTCCCTGGTTGGTTCTATCGTTTGCATTTAATAAATTGTTGTGATTAGCAACAGCCAATCAGAGTTGAGCTTCTAGCCAGTCAAAAATTTGAGTGAGTTGTTGCAGTGTGATCAAACCATACTGCCAAAGGATCATGGGAAGTGGAGCATAGGCCTGTTCAGGATGATGCAGCAACATGTCAATTTCTGTGGGTGAAATAGCTAATTCATGCTGCAAAAACTGAATCAGTTGGGTGTTGTTGCTCATCGCTATCTCCTGATTAGGACGATCTTTATACCATTGATCTGCAAACTGCTATAGCGATCCTATTTGGACTGTGAGAAAGGATACTGCTGGAATCCTTTCTCACAACGCCGCTCAATCTTACAAATGATTCAGGACTGCTCCCTATCTGTTATAGCCGTAGCCCTATGGGTTAGGACGGGGTGCAGGGGTGGAACCCCTGGCTGGGGGCAAGACCCCCACTCCCCCTTGAATCCTCTGTCCTAATCAATCTGCGATAGCTATCCATCACATGTTCCGTCACGGGTGCCCGTTTGCGAAGGTAAGTGTCAAACTATCTTCAGCCAGGAAATGCGCCAGATGGAAAGCCCGATCTTCGGTTTGTAACAGGAATTGCTCATACAGATAGCGGGTGGCTCGATCGCCCACACTTTCCGCCTGGGCTGCCTGTCGTCGTAGTAAATCAATCACAGCTTGCTCTGCTTGTAAGTTGTTTTCCACCATTTGGCGAGCAGTGAAAATGCCATCGGATTCAGGTACAAAGCAGCATAATTCTGCCAGCCTGCTGAAGCTGGCAGCAGGAACCCCACCTAATCCATTCAAACGCTCACCCAGTTGATGAACATATCCCTGAACTTGCCCATAGCTTTCAGCAAAGAATTCGTGTAACGAGTAAAACTCTGCACCTTCCACCACAAAATGATGTTTTTGATATTGCAGATAAAGTGCCTGGAAACTGGCAAACACAATGTTTATGCCTTCACAGACAGGGACGGTAACTTCCTGTTCTAAGCCGATCGGGTTTGTTTGAACTTGACCAAATGCGTGTACGAGTGTCTGTGTCATTGAGAGATCTCCTTTGGTTGATGAAATTTAGGGGAATGGGAGGGGGAGAGGGGGGAGAGGGGAGGAACCGTTGATTCTCCCATCCCTCCCGTTCTTCCTCAACTCAGCTCAGCATCCCAGCAGCGCTCTAGCCAGCTCACTATTTCCTGGCGCGATGCCACAAACTGTTGCACCACACTTCGTAGGAGCAGAGCGCCCATGCCATTCTGCACCTCGACTCGCAGTGAACCATCGGGCAGACACCAGCAGGGAATCGTGAGTTCCTGCAGGCGATGGTAGATCCGCCAGCGATCGATGCGAGGCACAGCAACAATATGGGCAACGGCAGCGTTGATTGCTGGTGGATCATTCATCTGGCTGGTGTCAGGGTTGACTGGAGAAAGGGGGGACATGGAGTTACCTCGAAAATAGGGTTAAAGATCTTACTTGTGGGCTACTTGTGGGCTACTTGTGGGTTAGCTGCTGAACCTGTTGCTCTAATATCTCAATGCGATCGAACAATGCCCGAATGGTCGCTGCCTCAACATCAGGGACTTGACCATGCTCTAGGGGACAGACTTGAGTATTAGTGCGAGCAATATTGCGACCGGGGACGCCTACAGCAGTGCAATGGGATGGTACTGCTCGCAGCACAATTGATCCGGCTCCAATCCGGGCGTAGTCTCCAATCTTGATGTTGCCTAGAACTTTGGCCCCAGCCCCAACGACCACATGCTGGCCCAGGGTTGGATGACGCTTGCCCGTTTCCTTTCCCGTGCCACCCAGGGTCACGCCCTGGTAAATTAAACAGTAATCGCCGACAATCGCCGTTTCCCCAATCACCACACCCATGCCGTGGTCAATAAAGACCCCTTTGCCAATTACGGCTCCTGGATGGATTTCAATCCCCGTAAGGAACCGTGCCAGGTGCGAAATCAGCCGCGGAATGAACCCCACACGCTGGATCTGCAACCAGTGGGCAAGACGGTAGAGGGCGATCGCGTGGAATCCGGGGTAGCAGCACACCACTTCTAACCAATGATGGGCAGCCGGATCCCGATCGAAGATAATCCGAAAATCTGCCTGCAGTGCTTGCCAGGCCGTTCCCAGGTAGTGGGCGTGATCAGACAACCCGCGATGGGAACTGGCATCCTTCAGGTGCTCCGACTTCTGTAGCAACCGATCGCGCTTGAAGTCAGCATCCTTTGCCGAGAACTTCAAGTTTTGGAAGCTTTCTTTGAGCGTCAGTGGCAGAGATGAGGGGCTTGGGGTAGAAGGGCGCTGCATGGCTTTCCGATGACGGTGTTCTGTTCTCCTGCTTATATCAGGCAGGGAAAATAGGGGCAGGCCAGGCAACCCGAATCAGAGTTATTGAATAAATTAGCGCTGTACTCAACCCTCTAACCTTTGTCTGGTAAAGGATTCATTTTTAAAAGGGGGCGAGGGACTAGTATTTTTAATAGGGGGGACTGGTATTAGTTGACGTGGGAACAAGTATTTGAGTACTCACAGCAAAACCTAATATCCCCAGGCTTTACGGAAAATTAGCAACCCGAATAGCTTCCCCCTAACGATGTACTCAAAGGGGCAATTCTGTATCAAACCTATCTATTTATAATAGAGTTGTGTTCACTCCGAACAAAGTTGAAAAAAATATTGAGACATTTACGTTCTACCCCTTCACCCCGTCCTAACCCATCTTCGTAATCAATATCTTGAAAAAGTGCTAATTTAGATACAGAAATGAATCTTGAATTTCGTTCGGGGTCTTCCTGAACTGGCTGTTTTCACTTTTAATCAAAAAACAAACTAAACAATCACTGCACCTTCCTTTCAAACCAGTTTTTACAGTAGTTTTCAGAATGCTTAGCCCCCTCTGTACCAACAAAGCACTTCCCTGGCTCAAGCAACTGTAAGACCTCTGAAGGCAGATTTTGAGTACAACGTCGATGACTTGAAATCTGACCCAAAACTGTATGGAAATATTGATTCCAAAAGCGTTTGAGTTGAGTACTAAAAATACTACTTCCCCGCTCAAAAAATACTCGTACCCTCCTTAAGAAATACTCACACCCCAACCCTTGAAAAAAAATAGATGTCGAATGGGGCTGGGTTTGAGCGTTTGAGTGCAGGCTAATAAATTCAATAACTTTTACCGGGGGTTGCCGAATCGGAATGGTTTTGCGTGCCTGTTATAACTCTCACAACGCCAATCACTCAACTCTCCCACCCAGAAACACCGGTTCTTCCAACCAAACACAAAAAATCAGGTTTCCCGGTAGGAGATGCGGTGAGAGGATGACGTAACTACACCACCCTCTACAGCTCAAGCTGAATGAAGTCGTTGCTACAGCATTGACAAATCGTTCTCAAGTGAACGAAACAGAACTTCTAGCCTGCATTGGCAGGTTGTCTGTACCAGCGACTTCATTCGATTTTTTAGAGGCCTGGAGTAATCGTCTTTCTCGGTGGCGCTGTCCACTTAGCCCTGCCGAAATTCAATGACACCCCCCCCATCTTCAGGAATTCTCTCGCCTCCACCCACTCAGCCTGCTACGGATCTTATGATCACCAAAAATGCGGTGACTCAGAAGAAAAGCGACGACAGTTGTGGTTGTAGCAGCAATACCAGCGCCGCAGCCAGTTTCGACCAACGAATGCTCGATCGCATCGCTAAGCACCCCTGCTACAGCGAAGAAGCCCACCATCACTATGCCCGGATGCACGTTGCAGTGGCACCTGCCTGCAACATTCAATGTAATTACTGCAACCGCAAATATGACTGTGCGAATGAGAGTCGTCCGGGTGTAGTGAGTGAGTTATTAACGCCTGAAGAAGCGGCTCATAAGGTGCTGGTGATTGCTGGCAAAATTCCCCAGATGACCGTATTAGGGATTGCCGGACCGGGTGATCCCCTGGCGAATCCTGAAAAAACCTTTCGGACCTTTGAGTTGATTGCAGATAAAGCACCGGATATTAAACTGTGTCTCTCGACCAATGGTTTGATGTTGCCGGATCATGTGGATAAGATCAAAGCTCTCAACGTGGATCATGTCACCATCACAATTAATATGGTTGATCCAGAAATCGGCACAAAGATTTATCCCTGGGTGCATTATCGCCGCAAACGCTACAAAGGGTTAGAGGCTGCTCGGATTCTGCACGAACGGCAGATGGAAGGTCTGCAGGCCCTCAAAGAAGCCGACATTCTCTGCAAGGTGAATTCGGTCATGATTCCCGGCATTAACGATGACCACCTGGTGGAAGTGGATCAGGTCATCCGCCAGAATGGGGCGTTTCTGCACAACATCATGCCGTTAATTTCGGCACCCGAACACGGCACGCACTTTGGCCTAACAGGTCAACGGGGGCCTACTCCCAAGGAACTGAAGAAGCTGCAAGATGAGTGTGCGGACAGCAACATGAAGATGATGCGTCACTGCCGCCAGTGCCGTGCCGATGCGGTGGGTTTGTTGGGTGAAGACCGAAGTCAGGAATTCACTAAGGACAAGTTCATGGAAATGCCTGAACAGTATGATCTGGCATTGCGGCAGGAGGTCCATGCGGGAATTGAGCAGTTCAAAGAAGATATCAAGCTGGCAAAGGCCAAAGTTAAGCCGAGTCAGCGGGTGAAGAATAGCCCCAAGATTCTGGTGGCAGTGGCAACTAAAGGCGGCGGCATTGTCAACCAGCACTTTGGCCACGCCAAGGAATTCCAAATCTTTGAAGTGGATGCCAACGAAGCAAAATTTGTCGGGCATCGCAAGATTGACCAATACTGTCAGGGCGGTTATGGCGAAGATGCCACGCTGGAGCATGTGATTAAGGCGATCGCTGATTGCAAAGCAGTGCTCGTTTCCAAGGTGGGTGAATGTCCTAAAGCAGAACTGAGGGAATCAGGATTGCAAGTGGTGGAAGCCTACGACGTGATTGAAAAGGTGGCGAGGGAGTTTTACGACCAGAACATTCAAAACTTTTGAGTTTTAAGTTTTGAGTTTTGAATTCGATTTTCTATCGCGATCGCCCGCTTGATTAGGAAAGGGGATTCCAGGGGGATTGGGGGGATGCTCCCAACCAGAGATTCCTGCACCTTGTCCTAACCCATAGGGCTACGGCCATAACTCAAAACTCAAAGCTTAAAACTCCCCAAAGGAGATTGCTATGACCTACATCATTACGAGCCAATGCATTGAGTGTCATCGCTGTGAGTCGAGTTGCCCGACGGGGGCAATCATTCAAAATGAACAACAGTATCAAATCAATTCTGAACGCTGTAACGATTGTGTGGGTCATTATGCTGTACCTCAATGCTGGGCAGTCTGTCCCACGAATGGCGGATGTCTTCCAACCGGAGCAGCCCTCCCCCGATCGCAGGTTATCGAGCCTGCCCCTGACTACTGGGATACCTGGTTTGATACCTACAACCGTCTCCTATCCAGACTAAACGTTAACCATTCATCTGATTACTGGCAACGCTGGTTCAAGACCTATTCGCAAGTATTAGCCAAACAACTACAACCCTCTACCCCTGTGGGAGGCAACGCATGAGTGCAGTCATATATCTCGATAACAACGCCACGACCCAGGTCGATCCAGAAGTCGTGGAAGCAATTCTGCCCTATCTCACCCAGTATTACGGCAATCCGTCCTCGATGCACACCTTTGGTGGGCAGGTGGGAAAGGTTTTAGGGCAGGCAAGGGGTCAGGTTGCTAGCTTGTTAGGGGCTGAAGAGTCCGAAATCATTTTTACCAGTTGTGGTACCGAAGGCAACAATACGGCAATCCGGGCTGCGATCGCGGCCCAACCTGATCGCAAACACCTGATTACGACGCAAGTAGAACATGCCTGTGTGCTAAATCTGTTCAAACAACTGGAAAAGCAGGGGTATACGGTCACCTATCTATCAGTTAATCGCAAGGGGCAACTGGATCTGATGGAGCTGGAAGCCGCGATTACGGGCAGTACAGCCTTAGTTTCGATGATGTATGCCAACAACGAAACGGGAACCATTTTCCCCGTTGAACAAGCAGGGGCGATCGCCAAGGAATACGGAGCTGCCTTCCATGTGGATGCGGTCCAGGTTGCTGGGAAACTGCCTTTAAATATGAAAACCAGCCTGATTGATTTAATGACGATTTCTGGTCATAAGCTGCACGCTCCCAAAGGCATCGGTGCGTTGTATGTGCGTCGCGGATTTCGCTTCCGTCCCTTACTCATTGGCGGACACCAGGAACGGGGACGCAGAGCCGGAACTGAAAATGTCGCTGGCATTATTGGATTGGGCAAAGCCGCAGAACTGGCGCAACACCATCTAAGGGATGGGGTCCAGGAAAAACCCTTACGGGATCGGCTTGAAAAAGGGTTGCTGGCGATTTCGGACACTGAAATCAATGGCGATCGCAAAAATCGTCTGCCCAATACTACCAACATTGGTTTCAAATACATCGAAGGCGAAGCCATTTTACTTTCCCTTGACCAGCACGGCATCTGTGCCTCCTCCGGTTCTGCCTGCACCTCCGGTTCCCTTGAACCGTCCCATGTTTTACGGGCAATGGGCTTACCTTACACCATTCTGCATGGCTCCATCCGATTCAGTCTTTCCCGCTATACCACCCAGGCGGATGTTGATCGCGTTCTGGAAGTGATGCCCGGAATTGTTCAACGCCTGCGTGCCCTCTCGCCTTTCAATAACGACCAGGCTGAATGGTTGCAAGACCGGGAAGAAGCTTTAGTGGGAAAGGCTTAAGGGATGGGTTTTGAGTTTTGAATTTAGAAATCAACTCAACCCTCGTAACTCAACCCTCAGCAATCAACGCGCAACCCTCCTGACCCAGCATTCAACACTTTTCACGCCATACTCACCACTCCTAACTCCTAACTGGTAAACGTCATGTGGGACTACACCGAAAAAGTACTAGACCTGTTTTACAACCCCAAAAATCAAGGTGCGATCGAAGATCCGAATGAGTTCGGTATTGCAGTGGTCTTTGGCGAAGTCGGCAGTATTGCCTGCGGCGATGCCTTAAGACTGCACCTCAAGATTGAAGTAGATACGGACAAAATCCTGGATTCCCGATTTCAAACCTTTGGCTGTACTAGCGCGATCGCCTCTTCTTCCGCCCTCACCGAAATCATCAAAGGCATCACCTTAGATGAAGCATTGAATATCAGTAATCGTGATATTGCTGATTACTTAGGTGGGCTACCGGAAGCAAAAATGCACTGTTCTGTGATGGGGCAGGAAGCCCTGGAAGCTGCCATTTACAAATATCGGGGCATTGAAGTTGAACAGCACGCAGAGGATGAGGGCGCACTCATTTGTAGTTGCTTTGGTGTGAGTGACAACAGAATTCGCCGTGTGGTCATCGAAAATAACCTGACTACGGTAGAACAGGTTACCAGCTATGTGAAAGCGGGGGGGGGCTGTAGCTCCTGTGCTGCGGAAATTGAAGATCTCATTGCCACCGTACAACAGGAAAAAGAACTGACTGCAACCAGAGTTGCAGCAGAGATTGCTATAGCCCAAACCCAAAATCGTTCCCTCACAACCGTTCAAAAAATTAGTTTGATTCAAACCGTGTTGCAAGAGGTTCGTCCCATCTTGCTAGCGGACGGGGGGGATGTTGAACTCTACGACGTAGAGGGCGATACCGTCAAAGTTTTGCTGAAAGGTGCCTGTGGCTCCTGTGAAAGTAGCACAGCAACGCTCAAAAATGCGATCGAAGTTCGGTTACGAGAACGTGTTTTACCCAACCTGGTGGTTGCAGCAGTTTCATGAAACCCCGGATATTTCAGCCTTCCCCAGTTGGGCGATCGCCCCCTTATCGCGATTGATTCCAACACCCAAAGCCAGTCATCCCCAACTTTCTGCTCTCAGTTCCGATCATCTCATTTCTGATCATCTCATTTCTGATCATCTCAATTCCGATCATCAATGACTGGCTCCTGATCGCTCACCCTTATCACTCCAAAGGAGATTCATCTCATGACTGACGAAACTATTAGACAGATAGCTTTCTATGGCAAAGGTGGGATTGGCAAATCCACCACTTCCCAAAACACGATCGCGGGTATGGCTGAACTCGGTCAGCGCGTCATGATCGTTGGCTGTGACCCCAAAGCTGACTCCACCCGCTTAATGCTCCACAGCAAAGCACAAACTACCATTCTGCACCTGGCAGCAGAGCGGGGCGCAGTGGAAGATCTGGAACTTGACGAAGTGTTGTTAACGGGTTACCGCGATGTCCGTTGCGTTGAGTCCGGTGGTCCTGAGCCTGGTGTGGGTTGCGCGGGTCGAGGCATCATTACTGCCATCAACTTCCTGGAAGAAGAAGGCGCTTATGAAGACCTCGATTTCGTGTCCTATGACGTATTGGGCGACGTAGTTTGTGGTGGATTTGCCATGCCCATTCGGGAAGGCAAAGCGCAGGAAATCTACATCGTCACCTCTGGCGAAATGATGGCAATGTACGCTGCTAACAACATTGCTCGGGGTGTACTCAAGTATGCTCACTCCGGTGGTGTACGCCTGGGCGGTTTGATCTGTAACTCCAGAAAGGTCGATCGGGAACTCGAACTGATCGAAACCCTGGCAAAACGGCTCAATACCCAAATGCTGCACTTTGTGCCTCGCGACAACATCGTTCAACACGCAGAGTTGCGACGCATGACAGTGATTGAGTATGCCCCCGACAGCAAACAGGCGGAGGAATACCGCACCCTTGCCAAGAAGATCATCGACAATAAGGACCTTGCCATTCCAACCCCCATTTCGATGGATGAACTGGAGGATCTGTTAGTCGAATTCGGCATTCTGGGCGGCGAAGAAGAGTACGAAAAGGCAATCAAGGAAGGCACCAAAGCTCCCGCAGGCGTTGCCTAGTTAATGCGTAGGGTGGGCACTGCCCACCCTACTACTGCCCCACTTCCCCACTCCCTCATTCTTCCGTTCCATCCTTTACCTAGAGAGGCAGAATATGACACCTCCTGAATCCGCTACTCTCGACGCAATCGCCCCCCCCGAAGAACTTACGATCGCCGACAAAAAAGAACTGATTAAAGAAGTTCTGGAAGTCTATCCCGACAAAGCCAAGAAAAAGCGGGAAAAGCATCTGAATGTATTTGAGGAAGGCAAATCTGATTGCGGCGTTAAGTCTAATATCAAATCTGTTCCCGGTTCCATGACCACCCGCGGCTGTGCCTATGCTGGATCAAAGGGTGTGGTCTGGGGACCCATCAAGGACATGATCCATATCAGCCACGGTCCAGTCGGCTGCGGCTATTATTCCTGGTCAGGTCGCCGCAACTACTATATCGGCACCACGGGCATTGATTCCTTTGGCACAATGCAGTTCACCTCTGACTTTCAGGAACGCGACATTGTGTTTGGCGGTGACAAAAAACTCGCCAAGTTGATTACCGAATTAGACGGACTTTTTCCCCTTAATCGGGGTGTTTCCATCCAATCAGAATGCCCCATTGGTCTAATTGGGGATGACATTGAAGCCGTTGCCAAAAAGTCTGCAAAAGAAATTGGTAAAACGGTGGTTCCGGTTCGTTGCGAAGGCTTCCGGGGAGTTTCCCAATCCCTCGGCCACCACATTGCCAATGATGCGGTGCGCGATTGGGTGTTTCCCCAATATGACAAGGAGAAGAAAGCGGGCAATATCCCCGATGGAACTGAGTATGATGTCGCCATCATCGGTGACTACAACATCGGTGGAGACGCCTGGTCCAGCCGGATTCTGCTAGAAGAAATTGGTTTGCGGGTTGTGGCTCAATGGTCCGGGGATGGCACCCTGCACGAAATGATCAACACGCCCTCGGTGAAGCTGAACCTGGTGCACTGCTACCGATCGATGAACTATATCTCCCGCCACATGGAAGAAACCTATGGGATTCCCTGGTTGGAATATAACTTCTTCGGTCCGACGCAAATTGCAGAATCGTTAAGGACGATCGCTGCTAAATTCGACGAAACCATTCAGGCAAAAGCGGAAGAAGTGATCGCCAAGTATGAAGCCCAAACCGCAGCGGTCATTGCCAAGTACCGTCCTCGTTTGGAAGGCAAAACCGTTGCTTTGATGGTAGGTGGTCTACGTCCCCGCCACGTTGTCCCCGCTTTCTACGACCTGGGCATGAGGCTGATCGGCACAGGCTACGAATTTGGGCATAACGACGACTACAAGCGCACCACCCACTATGTAGAAGACGGCACGCTGATCTATGACGACGTTTCTGCCTATGAGTTTGAGGAGTTCATTAAAGAGTTGAAGCCTGATCTGGTGGCTTCTGGCATCAAAGAGAAGTACGTCTTTCAAAAAATGGCGTTGCCTTTCCGTCAGATGCACTCCTGGGATTACTCCGGTCCTTATCACGGCTATGACGGCTTTGCCATCTTTGCCCGCGACATGGATCTCGCACTTAATAGCCCCACCTGGAGCCTGATTGGTGCGCCGTGGAAAAAGGCTGAGGCGTAGATGGGTAGGTGGGGTGGAGATGGGTAGATGGGTAGGTGGGTAGGTGCGGCGATGGGCTAGTGGGGTGATAGAGCATTCATCTACTCTCTCCCTCTCCCACCCTCTCCCTCTCCCTCTCCCGCCCTCTTCCTCTCCCTCTCCCACCCTCTTCTCCTCTCCCTCTCCCCCTCTTCTCCTCTCCCTCTCCCGATCGCTCTCTCCCCATCTCTCC
>JBAUTA010001350.1:0-5171 GCA_049581985.1 Kovacikia sp. | reverse complement strand
AATAACGGCTGTCGATAAACCCAATCGCTGTAGCGTTTCCGCCAGAATGGAAGTCCAGACTAGATTAGTGTTTGTGAAATCAATGGGCATATTATGCGTCTGGTTCGATCCCCTGCGCCCTCAGCATTGCCGCCAATCTTTCTGCTCGCTGGCGTTCCTGCTCTGCCCGCTGGCGTTCCTGCTCCAACTGAAACTCTACGGCTTCAATTCTCTCTTCTGCTTGATTAGCCCTCTCTTCGCCAGTCAGCAATAAGTTTCCCTGTAAATCCCACCAACGCAACCAGGGCAACGTTACATTTTGGTAGAGTCCTTCCCAAATTCCCAGTTCCACACCCATTGGGGAAATCGGATAATGGCCCCGTTCATTTGCTGATAGCAGTTGATAGCGCCCTTCCAGCAGGTGATAAACCTCAACACTGGCTTTGCTGACTTCATAAATGCCATAAAAAGCGGGATGAATCACCTGTTCGTAAACCCAGAATTTACCTGTCCAGGGGGTTCTGTCCCGTTCTTCGGAACCATCCCCGGAAACGAACTCCAGTACAATCAGGGGGGCAATATACTCCTGCCAGAGAACATAGGATCGGCGCAATTCACCATCCAGGGTAGGGGGAACATTCGGCACATAAAACCAATCCGGCGACTCAGCGCCCCGTTCGGGTGGCTCTGTGATGCGCCAATAGATACCGCTATCCTGACCAATACAGTACTGCCCGTCGGGATGAAGGGTCTGCAGGATGGGGGTGATGGCATCGGTTAGCAAAAAGCTCTGGGGGTGCTCCTGAAAGTTTTTTACAACCGTCCCATCCGACGCTGGAAGCTGGGTATGGTCAGGAAGCTTTGTACCTGAAGTAGGCAGGTCAGCGAAGGAAGTCATAGTCAGAATGGGACAGAGGAGAGAGGAAAGTGATCAGGGCGATCGCAGAAGGAAGACTCTGATAATTCTAGGGTAATCGGACAAATGCCGGGAACTTAAACGGTAACAACGGCTTAAACCAGCGCCGCTAAAAGTGCTTGAAGTTTAAGCTGGACCTCTGCCAGTTCCCGATTGGGGTCTGATCCGGAAACAATCCCAGCTCCAGCATAGAGTCTGGCGTGGCAGCCGTCGATCAGAGCAGAGCGGATACCAACGGCAAATTCTCCGTTGCCCTGGTAGTCCACCCAACCGATCGGAGCGGCATAGAGCGATCGCTCAAACAACTCATACCGACAAATATAATCACACGCCACTTCTCTGGGAACACCCGCCACTGCTGGTGTCGGGTGAAGTTCAGCAACCGCATCTAAGAGATGGATATGGGCGGGAACCGTCGCCTGAATCGGAGTCTGGAGATGTTGAATGTTAGAGAGTTGCAGCAACCGCAGGGGCAGTGCGCGCGGTGCCAAACCTAGTTGACAAAGCTGCCGGGTAATGAATTCAATGACGACCTGATGCTCGTGCATCTCCTTCACACTGTTTAACAATCTGTTCGCCAAATGGGCATCTTCACAGGTTGTCTTTCCCCGTGGGGCAGAGCCTGCCAACGCATCTGTGATCAGTTGATGGTTTCGTAAGGTAATTAACCGTTCTGGACTGGCACCGATGAAATGCTGCCCCTTACCATTACTGATAGCAAAAATGTAACAGTCCGGATAAAGCTGGCGCAAGTTGTGAAGAGAGTGAACTGGGTGGAAGGGCAAAGGGGAGAAAATGTCAAATGCATGGGCAAGCACAATTTTGTTAAATACCTTTTTCTGGATCAAATCCAGGGCTGAGAAAACAGCTTGTTTAAAGTGAAGGGTATCTGAAACATCCCGTTTTTTGAAGAGATCTCGATGGTTAATTGCAGAACTGACCAATTTATAATTAACCGAACAAATTGCCTGGAATGTTTGCCATATTTCTTCCACAACGGATTCAACTTGAAATGTGGAATGAATTGCTAAATTAGCCACCACTGTACACCGATTCTCTTGATAGGCTACCTGCCAGGCAGGTAGAAAAACAGTTGCCGCAGGGAAGAACTTGTCTGGTCTGGAACTTTGCTCGAAGAACGTAAAGCTGCAAAAGAAGTGAGGTCCAGCCAGAGGCAGACGCAGATCACCCGAAATAATCGTATTTTCTAAGGTTTGATGGATGAACTCTTTTGCTTTTTTGAAGCGATCGCCCCCCTCAATTTGAAGGCTAGCAACTGCACCGATCGCAACAATTCCATTAACCGTAGATGCATTTTTAAAACATCCATCTTCACCAATTTGAGAGTAACCTTCGCTGCTCATCTCACGTTTTTCAATATAAAAACTGAGCTGATCAGGTTTGGCAATTTGTTGAAAGACAATTAGGGGATCAATTGGATCAATTTCGAGGGATATACTAACAATTTGTGAACAGCTTCTTTCAATTGATGTTTGCTTACAATTTAATAAAAATTGGTGCAGATCCCGACGGCTTTGAAACAGATTTTTGCAGTACGGTGTAACTGTCATGTAACAGAAGCAATGGAACTGTATATCTCAGTATAAGTCTGAGATCGCCCCAACACGGGCAGAAGAATGAGACAGGGTGGAGGGTGGGGCAGAGCGGAACCTGACAGACGATTAGTGTTGCGAAGTTTGAACTCTTGAAAGTCCGCTGGAGTGGCGGAACCATCGCAATCGTAGAATGGTGAAGCTGCTTTGGAACGGAGAGCAGCCTGTTTAACAATGTCACCCTATGACTAGAGAAACCCTTGAGAAATCCATCGCCCGCCCAAACCGGAAACTATGGTTAGCGGCCATTAAACCTCCCATGTACAGCGTTGCCATCATGCCTATTTGGGTAGGGAGCGCGATCGCCTATGCGGAAACAAAAACTTTCCATAAAGGAGTATTCTTCACGTTCGTCAGTGCTGCCATTTTGATTCTTGCCTGGGAAAACCTCACTAATGATGTGTTTGATTCAGAAACGGGGGTTGATGTCAATAAGACAAACTCCCTGGTTAACCTGACCGGCAATAAACCCCTAATTTTCTGGATCGGCAATCTATGTCTGGGTTTAGGGCTATTGGGGGTGGGGGCGATCGCCCTCTGGCAACAAGACTTCACCGTAAACGGTCTGATTTTACTCTGCTGTTGTTTGGGCTATATCTACCAGGGTCCCCCGTTCCGCCTCAGCTACCAGGGAATGGGAGAAATTCTCTGTTTTTTCGCCTTTGGTCCCCTGGCCTGTTCCGCTGCTTACTATAGCCAAACCCAAACCTGGTCTGGCACAAACCTGGCAGCATCGGTTGTAGTCGGCATTGTCACCAGTCTGATCCTGTTTTGCTCCCACTTTAATCAGGTCAATGACGATGCCGCAGTAGGCAAAAAATCGCCGATCGTCCGTTTAGGCAGCAGGCGAGCCGCCCAAGTCCTTCCCTGGTTGTGCGGCAGTATCTACGGTCTGACCGTCCTGTTTGTGGCCTTAAAACTTTTCCCCCTCTGGACCCTCCTGATATTTGTTAGCCTCCCCTTTGCGCTCAAGCTTTGCCGGTTCATTGGGGCTTACTACCATCAACCCGAAAAACTAATCTACTGCCGGTTTATTGCCGTCGCTTTACATTTCTGGAGTGGGTTACTGTTGGGTCTGGGCTTTATCCTGTGAGGCTGATGCGCTATCAGTTCCAGTTCGATCTCTACCAGCATCGGTTCAAACGTCCCCTAAAAACCCATCATGGGATCTGGGAGGTGAGGCAGGGCGTGACACTAAAGCTGCTGAGTGAGGCAGGCAAACCTTATTGGGGCGAAATTGCACCCCTTCCCTGGTTTGGCTCAGAAACCCTGGAGCAGGCATTAGAGTTTTGCCATCGGTTGCCTGCTGAACTCACCGAAGCCACTATTTTTTCAATTCCCAACCAGTTGCCTGCCTGTCAGTTTGGATTTGAATCTGCCCTTTCCCTGGTAAAGCCGGATAGCCATTCCCCAGAGAGCCTTTCCTATAGCCGCCTGCTACCTGCCGGAAACACTGCATTACAGTGCTGGCAGACTTTTTGGAATCAAGGCTACCGAACCTTTAAGTGGAAGATTGGGGCATTTCCGATCGGCGAAGAATTGGAGATTTTTCACCAACTCTGCCAGTCTCTACCCGCAACAACCAAACTCCGCCTGGATGCTAATGGTGGACTCAGCTTTACAGAGGCCAGTCAATGGCTAGAGACCTGCGATCACCTGAATCGGGCTAAGCATTTGCCTACAGTGGAGTACATCGAGCAACCACTGCCCCCCCAACAGTTCGAGCAGATGCAAGAATTAGGTAGCCATTTTTCTGTGCCGATCGCCCTGGATGAATCGGTAACTACCCTGGCCCATCTGCAAGCCTGTTATGACAGGGGTTGGCGCGGCATTTTTGTCATCAAACCGGCGATCGCAGGTTCCCCCGGTCAGTTGCGGCAGTTTTGTCAACGTCACTCCATTGATGCTGTATTTTCCACAGTCTTTGAAACGGCGATCGGTCGGCAGGCAGGATTACGACTGGCGGCTGAATTAACGAATCCCAACCGAGCAGTTGGATACGACGGCACCTGGAATAACTTTGATTACTTTGGGTATGGGTAACGGGCAATGACTCCCTTGATCTACCTTAAGCACCGATCGGATGACGACTGGCTAGTGGGTTATGATAGCCAGGAATTCCTGGCGCTTGTCCAGCAGGTCCTACAGACCTTAGAACGCCGATCTCCCGCCCCAGCCCCACCCACCATTCTCCTGGCTGAACGGCATCCCATCAGCTTCCTGGCTTATTTCATCGCCGCCTGGATTGCAAACTGCCCGATCGTCCTGGCCAATCCTGATTGGGGTGAAATCGAGTGGCAACAAGTTTTTGAGCTCGTTAACCCAGATTTGGTTTGGGGAGAGGCCGGAAAAGACGCGGAAAAAAAAGCCCAAGGCAGAATCCAGCAGGCAGAAGCTTGGGGAAGCAAGGACCAACAGCAGGGAGCGGAGAATTCACAATGGAAACCTCAAAACTCAAAACTCAAAATTTCCTCCCTCTCCCTGCCCCCTATTCCGTCCCCTATCCCCCCTATCCTCATCCCCACCGGTGGCACCTCCGGCAAAATTCGCTTTGCCATCCACACCTGGGAAACCCTAATGGCATCGATTGAGGGCTTCCGACAATACTTTGGCGTGAATCAGGTCAACTCTTTCTGTGTGCTGCCACTTCACCATGTCAGTGG
>JBAUTA010001349.1:0-2145 GCA_049581985.1 Kovacikia sp. | reverse complement strand
GTTATATTTCATTTTCAGTTAACCTTGTAATACTTTTTTGTAAACATCAAGTGTATCTTGTGCACATTTTTCCCATTAAAAATTTTTGACACGCTCATATCCACGCACAACTAACTGTTCTGCTTTCTCTGGGGAAAATACCACTTGCTCGATAGCTGCACACATCTCTGCCTCATTGGCAGGATCAAACATTGCCGCTGCATCACCGACAACTTCGGGCAATGAACTAGTATTCGAACTCACAACCGGACAGCCAAATGACATTGCCTCCAATGGGGGTATGCCAAACCCTTCGTAAAGGGAAGGGTAAACAAATACTGCAGCTGAAGCATAAAGGCTGGCTAGCATTTCATCATCACCACATTCATATTTAATACTCTCGGTTGGAATATTCAGGGAAGCCATCAATGCTAACTCGCGTGAGTCAAATCCCCCTCCACCAAAACACACTATCGAAAATTCCTTTTTTAGTAATTTAGAACTAGCAAATGCACGAAGCATACCTTCAAAATTTTTATATTTGTTTCGACCGCCAACATATAAAATAAAGGGTCGTTTACGAACAGATGAAATGCTCGAATTTTCATTCTTACATGTTAACGAGTAGCCGAGGTAAACAACGGAGGTTTTCTCCTTTTGCACCCCTAACAACTCTATTAAATCTCGTTGAGTACTCTCAGAGATACAGATCACATGGTCTGCTCGATGGACCGCATAGGCTTTGTTGTCTCTTGTCTTATCCCATACGGGGAAGGACTCAGTGAATTTTTCGTGGATCATATCAAGAACGGTGATTATCCGTTTCGCCGAGCGTGGACAATTCTCTGCTTTAGAAAAATACGTTTCGTGGAATATATCCACATTTTGCCTAGGCCCTAAAAAGAAACGAGACACAGCTTCATTTGCCCTTAAGACGATGCAGCTTAAGCGAGGCACTTCTGGAATTTTTAGTCCACGAACATCAACATTAAAAGTTTTGTGAGCATACTCATTAATATAGAACGGAGCAACTATCTCAATTTTATTTCCATCCACTTTGGCAATATGATCAGCGGTTTCACAGAAATAGCGAGAAACACCTCCATATTTCTGAAAACTAAAAACTTGATAGTCATAAATAATGTTCATATGATCTTATCAATTTGAAATTAAATTTCTTCCGAATCCCACTTATGAAAAAAGTCCAAATCGTCTTGCAGCTTAATATTCAAACTCATAGTTATAAAATCTTCTACTGAAGCTAATTTCCTAGAGGACGGAAGCAACATTAAACTGAGGGTAGAGGAGAGGAAACCTCTGTACATTGTATGTCTTTAGCTCACAAGAGGATCAACACAATTATAAACTGGAGTTGCATATGCCGATTCTGCAACAAAAGTGTATGTCATAAGTATACCCATTTAGATCATGATTATATCTTAGTTAAATTTAATTCTCTATGCCTCTTAATGCTGATCTTAGGTCACAGAAATATTACGGACCTTATTCCCTATGGCTATACTATATGCTCTAAAGAATCGAGTAACATGACCTTAATTTAGATAAATAACCATACTTTCTCAAAATACGGCTACCTATGACAGTTCTTCCTGAAAAGGACAAACTTTAAAATTGTTAGAACTACGCAGATCGCAAGGGTAATGCCCGAAATAATAACTGCGTTTACAAATTGCATAGTTATTGGAACAAGCAAGATATATTCTGAAGGAAGCTGGGTACAATATTGGGCAGAGAAGAAAGTAGGCATGATGTGGTAGAGGATTCAATGAATGGTTAAGGAAGCAATTTGGAACTATATTAAGAAAACAACTTATAAATTTATTAAAAACCAAGGCTTTGAGCTAAATCGAAGAGATATGGGTACTTCAGAAACGCTACATATAAAATTCTTGCTAGACTACCATAAAATTGATTTAATATTCGATGTCGGAGCTAATCGAGGACGATATGCTAGCTTCTTACGTGAATGTGGCTATGCAGGGAAGATTGTTTCATTTGAGCCACTTTCTAGTGTTTATGATCAGTTGATTGATCTTAGTAGAAAAGATCCTCTTTGGGATGTTGCTCCTCGTGTGGCTATAGGAAACCGCAACGACGAAATTACCATTAATATTGCAGGTAATGATGGTCAGAGTAGCTCTGCCT
>JBAUTA010001348.1:0-1657 GCA_049581985.1 Kovacikia sp. | reverse complement strand
TGATTAACTAGCCAATTGCCGGGTGTGGGTCCGAGCAAAGATCATTTTGCCCGCAGAGGTTTGGAGAGCACTGGTGACGATCACATCCACCTGTTCGCCAATATGTTCTCTGCCTTCCTCAATCACTACCATCGTCCCGTCTTCTAGATAGGCAACACCTTGATGGGCTTCCTTACCTTCCTTGAGGATTCTTACCTGGAGCAAGTCTCCAGGGATGTGTCTAGCCCGCAAAGACTTGGAAAGCTCATTGATATTCAATACGGCCACCCCTTGGAGATTTGCCACCTTATTGAGGTTGAAGTCATTGGTAACCAAAGCCGCTTCCCCATCCTGGGCAAGACGAATCAGCTTGGCATCTACGGTAGTGAGCTTAGGATAATCCAAATCATGGAGAATAAGGCGGTCAGGGTAAGCCGCTTGGAGCTGGTTGAGGATATCCAAGCCTCGGCGGCCCTTTGCTCTCTTCTCATCATCTGAACTGTCTGAAATGAGCTGTAATTCCTCTAGGACAAAACAAGGAACGACGACTGGACCTTCGAGAAAGCCTGTGGACATCAGTTGTTCGATGCGGCCATCTATGATGACGCTGGTATCCAGAATCTTGCCCAGGACATGAGTTTGTGGGAAAAAGCTGGCCGCTTCTTCTTCGCCATTGGCATTGAGCGTCCGCACCGGGAAATTGATGCGCTTGAGTAAGCCTCGACCATGGCTATCCGCTAACGTCATCCCCAAATAGCCAATTAGCAAACTCGCCAAAAGGGAGGCCAACCATTTAACGAAGTCTAACTGGGTGGGAAAAGGTAGGAGGAATACAGGACCGAGGAGTAGGTTAGCGATGATGAGGCCACCTACTAAGCCTACAGAGCGTGATACCAGAGAATCGGTGGGCATTTCTCGGATGTTTTGCTCTAGCCGACGGTAGGTATTACTGACCAATACGCCTAGGGGGAGGGATATCAGAGAGCAAATCCCCATCGCTACCCAACGAGAGCCATTCGTCAACTCAGCGCCACCCAGCCATTGCCGGGGCAGAAGTTCTACACCAACAAATCCTGTTACTGCCCCTGCCGCTACGAATATGAGAATGATGAGTGCATTGAGCATAATTGAAGTACTGGGGGCAATAATTAGGTGGAAAGGAGATAAAACTATTAGTAGAAGTATAGCTTTCGATACAGACAGCGAGCGGGATATGCTGCATCTAAATCAAATAGATGCACTACCGACCAGTCTCTATCTTCACATTCCTTTTTGTAAAACCCGTTGCCGCTACTGTGACTTTGCTACGGGACTGGGCACTTCTGCCTTGATGGAGCAGTATGTCCAAGCCCTGATCCAAGAAATCAAGTTTACCCCCACCGCCGATCAGGGGCTTGAAACCGTTTACTTTGGCGGAGGCACGCCTTCTCTCTTGACTTCAGAACAAGTCAATCGGGTGATGACCGCCTTGGAAATGCATTTTGGGATCAAGGCTGAGGCTGAAGTGACCATGGAATGTAATCCAGGCACGGTTAGCTTGCAAACCTTGCGCGGTTATCGGCAAGCGGGCGTCAACCGCATCAGTCTCGGAGTCCAAGCTTTTCAAGAAGAACTCTTGGCTCTGTGTGGTCGCTCCCATGGCGTGCAGGAAGTCTATGAAGCGGTAGAGGCTATTAAG
>JBAUTA010001347.1:0-3151 GCA_049581985.1 Kovacikia sp. | reverse complement strand
AATATGGGCTGTTGGCAAGCATTTTGACCGAACAAACAACGTTGAGTTGTATAGTTATGGCAGACAAGGTGAAGTCATTACAAATAAAGGACAAGAGATATTAAAACCATTGTCAGCAGGAAGACCTGATCGCGCTCAATTGGTTGGCAACAAAGAAAATGACTTAGTCGAAACTCAATTGGAGGCTGCCCTATACGTTGGAATTACAGGGTATTTACAGGATGTACAACAAGCAGTGCCACTTCTAACTTTATTCTGGATTGAGACTGATACAATTTCTGACTCGGAACAGGCGATGCAGTTAGTTGCTGATATCGTTGCAACAATGAAACGTCTTTACCAAGATCATGGCGTTCGAGAATTGCTTCTCTTCTGGGGAACGGCTAACCATGTAGCGCTTCTTGCCGCTGCAAACCTGACATCACAACACGCTTTACCAAAGATCAAATATATGGAACGGGATCATGCTCGCGGTGAGTACGTATATCTTCCAATGCCTGATCTTCTTTAGAACCTATCTACTCACTACACTACGATCGCCATAAGCAACATAAGCAGAATCCACCACAATCCCCATCAGCGTCACAGGCGTATTCGCCGATGCGTAATATTTCACCTCTGGGAAATTTTTGGTGATATTGTCGATCGCCTCAATCCGTCCAACTCCAGGGCGAATGTAGATGACCATAATCGGTTTACCCACCTGCGATTCAATCACCTCCTGGATCTTGCGATTCACGATGTTATCCCGTTGTTGATAAGCTTGCCGCCTGGCTGCGGACTCCTCACTCCCTAGTTCTGGCAGGTCGAGCATCTCCGAATTCACAAAGTCAATCACCAACACGCTACCCAGCCGTTCCCTGGGTTTATGGGATTCATTCCAGAAACGAACATCCAAAAAGCCTCGTCCCTTCAACAGAAAATACTCCAGCGGTTCTGCTTCAGATGACATTCGATAGTAATCAACCACCGTATCTCCAACGACCCGTTCAACCTGTAGCGTTCGCATGACATGGCGAGTTTCCGCCTCAACCAGTGGCGTTAAATGATTCGTCAACTCTTGCCGCACCATTTCCCGTGCCATTTTCTTGGCATCGTCGAGATTGCTTTTAAAAAACCAGGTTAATAGCCCTCCCAGAAACGCCAGGAATCCCAGAAATGCTGTATTCATCCATTTCATAAACTCCAGTTGGTTCTTCAGCAGTTCAACATCGGCAGCAGGCGAGGAACTGGGCGATGGAGAGGGGATCTGAGCCAGCAAAAGATGAGGTAATTCAAGCAAGTCAGGGAGCGATAGCCAGTCCATAAAACGATTTGCCGTAGTGATGAATTCCGAGAAGGGCTGAATCACCTGCTATTGTTTCATGCCTCTGTCAGGTTGGCGCGATCGCATTTTGTTTCTTCACAGTTTCATCGGCGATCGCATAATTGGAACAATTACCATCCATGCACTTTCACAGAGAAATGGGTAATTTCCTTGCCATCTCACCAATGCTAAATGGACACATTTATCTCACGCTCTCATCGATCTCCAACAGGTAACTCCGATCGGAAAAACGATGCCACCTGGCAAGCAAATCCTGACAGCAGGGGAGAGGTGATTTCATCCTTTGCCATCAGGGTTGCCACCAATTTTAACGTTGCCCCCTGACGGCGATATACCTGCACCTGTTGCAACGCACGGTTGGCAATCCAGTATTCCTGTACCCCTTGAGACGCATATAGCTTCAGCTTGACTTCACTATCCCGACGTTCGTTTTCCACACCTTGAGATAGCACTTCTACGATCAGCTCCGGTGCGCCAGTCAGATGCTCTGATGCATCCAGCAAAACTGATAACCGCTCATAGCTGGCCCACACCACATCGGGAATCACATTATCTGCTTCTGAAAAGATGATTCCTGGAGTGGTTGTGGCTTCCCCCAACTTCGTTTCATCTGACCACTGGTTCAACGCTCCACAAATATTGTCAGCCACTCTTTGGTGCCGCCAGCGGGGGGCTCTGGTCATAAACAACTCACCGCCAATGATTTCATAGCGAGTGCCATTGTCTGGTAACAATTCCAGATCATCAATCGTCCAGTAAATTCGGTCAGTGGTTGATTGACTCATAAAAACCCCTTGAGCGAATACCTCTATCCTAACCCGATCGCTTTCCTGAAAGCTGTGGCCTCACGCCAGAAACCCGAAAGAGAGAGTTAGATTACCCACAATGAATAGCTAAATCTCAGTCAAATCAATCTAATTCTCCCAAAATCACAAAGTCAAATCATACAGCTTTGGAGCCATGCCAGTTCATCACTGGAAAGTTTGGGAATAGGAGATTGCTGATAATCGATCGCCAGTTCAAACCGTGCTTTATCGTATACCCGATTCAGTAAGGGTTGAAGTTCCAGCACCGGTTCTGTTTCTCCGAGGCGCAGTGGAATTGGCAAAGGAGGAAGCGGTTGGCGCAGACTAAAAGCATAGAGTTGGGCTTTGGGACGTTCCTGGCTGCGACTGACTAAAATGCGATAGACTGATCCCACGGCTCCCAGCATCGGCATCGGTTCTCTGCCCCATAGCAGATCGATTTCAACCCAATGAGTCGCCGTGCCTAAAGTCTGTTGGCGTTTTTGTAAGTAAGCATTGCGTCCTTCACCGGATCGCTTATTTTTAGGAGACAGGAGTTCGATGGTTGTGATAACCGTTCCAGTTCCTCCTTCACGGATTTCTAAATACCGTTCTTGTACTTCTTCAAAGGCTGGCAGTTCAACGGACAGAGGTTCTGCAACGGCGGTTGCCAGGATGGCAGATGAGGAGGTCGTGGGTTGAGATGCGGTAACAGCGACATCAGGAATTCCAATCAGTAGGCTCTCATCGTCCTGGCTCAAATAAACTCGCTTTTCGACAGCAACCCGGTAATCTCGGCTGAGGAGGTCATCGAGCGCATCCGCGATCGCCACGATCATCCGGCTATGAAACTCTGACCATAGTTCAGGGTTTTCAAGATAGGGATTCATTCCAGGAAAGGGAGAAGGCATCGCAATAGTTTAACTCTGCTTTTTCATGATAGTTCTGCGACATCCCTGTAGGGGCCGCAGAACTAGATTTAACCTCTCAAGCGTTTTTTATTACGGGCGGTTGGGTTGTAGGCTTCGTGGGTGAGAAC
>JBAUTA010001346.1:0-3414 GCA_049581985.1 Kovacikia sp. | reverse complement strand
TTGGCACCGGGGCGGGGGGCGGGACGCTGGCATACAAACTTGCGCCAACGGGCAAGCAGATTTTGATCCTGGAACGGGGGGACTTCATGCCGTTAGAGGATCAGAACCGAAGTAATGTGGATGTCTTCAAAAAAGAACGCTACCACGCCCCTGAGCAGTGGTATGACAATGCTGGCGAGCCGTTTTCGCCGCAAACCAATTACTCGGTGGGGGGCAACACCAAGATCTATGGGGCGGCCCTACAGCGAATGCGCGATCGGGATTTTGAGGCGGTCACCCATGAAGGGGGCGTTTCACCGGAGTGGCAGCTCAAATACAAGGATTTTGAACCCTATTACACCGCAGCGGAACAACTCTATAAGGTGCATGGAGCAGTCGCCGACGATCCAACGGAACCGCCCCATAGTACAGATTATCCCTACCCGGCAGTCAGCCATGAGCCTCAAGTTCAGGAAGTTGTGCAGGCGATCGCCCAACAGGGCTTGCATCCCACCCCCATCCCCCTGGCCTTAACGCGCCAGGAAGATGATCCAACCAATGATTCCGAGGTTAGCGGGATTGCACCCGCGTTGAAATATCCTAATGTCACCCTCAAAACGGGCGCTAAGGCGATCGGCTTGCATGCCAATCCATCTGGGCTAGAAGTGAAAGCCGTGGAAGCAGAAATTAACGGTCAGTCCTATCTATTTTTTGGGCATATCGTGGTGCTTGCCTGTGGGGCAATCAATTCAGCGGCATTATTGCTGCGGTCTGCCCACGATGTGCATCCCAACGGGCTGGCAAATAGTTCTGGCTTGGTAGGGCGTCACTTGATGAAACACCTGATGACAGCCGTGGTGCAGCTTAGTGCGCCCAATTCGGGCAAGTTTCAAAGGAGTGTCAGTGTCAATGACTTCTACTGGGGAGAAGAAGGGTTTCCCTATCCAATGGGTCATATCCAGAATACGGGAGGACTGTTACAGGACATTATTTTTGCGGAATCTCCCCCCGTTTTGTCCCTATTTGCCAAAGTTTTGCCTGGATTTGGATTGCAGCAGTTAGCAACCCGCTCGATCGGCTGGTGGGTGCAGACGGAAGATTTGCCAGCGCTAGATAACCGGGTTCGTATTGCAGGCAATAAGCTTTATCTGGATTACACACCGAACAATACGGAAGCCCACGAACGTCTGGTCTATCGGTGGACAGAGGTGCTGAAAACCGTAGAAAAAAATACCAAACAGTCTGTGCTCCAACGCAGTGGTCTGCATCCCCACGGTGAAGTCCCGATTCAAGTGGTCGCGAATCAGTGTGGCACCTGTCGGTTTGGGGAAAATCCGGCAAATTCCGTGCTAGATCTCAACTGCCGCACCCACGATGTGGATAACCTCTACGTTGTGGATAGCAGTTTCTTCCCTTCCAACGCCAGCGTCAGCCCTGCTTTGACCATTATTGCCAATGCTTTGCGCATAGGAGATCACTTGATTGAACGGTTGAAGTGAAGGCGAAGCTGTGAGGCTCCGAAGTTGGCCAGGCTTCGTCAGCTTCATCCCCTGGTTGGGCGGCACCAGACTCCCGCTCAGTATGCGCCTTGGCTCCAATAGCCGACTCGAAGACCCTCTGCCGTTTCCACTACCGCCATCCATTGCCCGATACTCGTTCTCGAAGAACGCGTGCACGTCATCGACGGTGCACTCTGCGCGCAGCCATGGCGCGAGCATCCCGTAAACGGTGGGCCAGTCCCTTGCCAGAGCCTTTCGACCGAGTTCCATCCCAAACAAGCGGACATCATCGTCCATTCGTGCCCTCCCTCTTCCACGATCGCTGTACGTCCACCCAACGGCTCAGGGACTGCAGGACGCCGCTGGTGCTGCGTCCTGCAGTCCCCTTGCAATTGTTAGGCTGTGTCGCCCTTTGTAGCTTGTGGCATCGTCTCAATTAACGCCCTCAGCACTCGATTGACGGACTCTAGCGTTGTAAAAACTTGAGCAACATCTTTATCTAAAACCGCAACCTTTAGCAATTGTCTTCCACCAACAGCAGCAAAGCGGTTGGGCTTTACCTTTTGATAATCAAAGTGGTATTCAGCTAGAAACTCATCATCTGAATCGAGGGACTCCTGACAAGACGTTTTGCTCATAATCTTCACGTTCCCTTCGAGTGGCTAAACGGGCACTGATAAGTGGATTAGATGTTCCTAAAGTTGGTTGTAGCACCTCCACATCGGGAAAGTATCGTGTCACAAGGGCTTTAACAGATTCAAAAGCTTCGTATCCTTCTTGTTGTACTGACCACCAAATATAGCGATCCTATTTGGATTATGAGAAAGGATTCCACTGGAATCCTTTCTCATAAAGCCTCTCAAACTCACAACTGATTTGGGACTGCTATAGCATTTCGCCACAGTTGGGAACCATTGCTCTGTGCCATCCTCATCCGATAATCGCCTTTAGGAGAGTTGTTACCTGATGACACCATGAACAGAAATTTTGCCTCAGCTCTAGGTTTAAGTTCAAGCCTGAGACCATGTGAAAACAGGCCTACTATAGTTGAGTCTGTCTTGCGCACACAATGATTGAGTTCAGCGGCGGCAGATCATCTTGACAACCCCGCCAAGATCTTTAGGATCGTCCGCTTCATCGACTGGTTATGCCGCGATCGCTAGAATCGACGCTCCAGAATCTTTTGGATATTGGGAAGGGCTGACTCAATGGCTTCTGGATAAGCAACTGTTTGCTGCCAACTCTCTCGTTGAGTTAGTCTTTCTGACCAAGCCTTTAAGCGTGGATAGTCCTCTAGAGGTAGGGAAGGAACTAATGTTCCAGCCACAACTTCTGCAAGCGTAAATTCTTCTTTTGCAAAGTAAGTCTGCTCATTGAGCAACTCTTCAAAGAACTGCAAGACGATTGCTACTCGTTGCTGAGCCGCTTCAAGCTTCCAAGGCTCGACTTCTAATCCTACCAGGGGTCGGGTTAGAGGAATCGTAGCAGGTTGAAGTTCAACAACTGTAATTGTTTCAATCATCCGAACAACAGCAATTGCTTCGGGTTCGCTAGGCATTAATGATGGAGTTGGATACTTTGCCTCTAGATAGTCCAAAATTGCCAATGACTCAACGACCCGAAATCCGTTATCCACTATTGCAGGAATTCGCTGAAGTGGATTAATCGCTGTGAAATTATCGTGAAACTGATCTCCATCTAAGTGCATCAAAATTGGCTCAAAGGGAATTTGCTTTTCCAGCAATGCGACCCAGACTCGACGAGCATTAACGGAGATCGGATTGTAATAAAACTTCAACATGGAAACTACACCTTCACCAATTTCCTGGACAATAACATTGACTCGATCATGTTCTTCTCATAAACGACCTCAAACCCCAACCGTGTGAGTATCTTAAGTACCTTGACCATTCACACTAATACGTAAGCTTCAAGC
>JBAUTA010001345.1:0-2414 GCA_049581985.1 Kovacikia sp. | reverse complement strand
CAATACTAGTGGTGGTTTCCCATGCAGTTATTTTTTAACAAGGCAAGGGCATCTCCGCAATTTCCGCTGCGAACCGATGAAGTAGCGACGCCCTCGCCTCCATCTGCAACCTCCATTTTTAGTATTGGTATAAGTAGCTGGGCGTAATTAAACTGAAGATGTCAGAGGGGGTGGAGGAGATGAAATTCCCTGTCCGAGGGCGCAGCCCCCAAACCCCTTCTTACAATTAATTAGGCCGACCTACTTAATAGCGAGATGCGTTGTGAGAAAGGTTTCTCTGGCATCTTTCCGCTATCCAAATTAGGATCGCTATAGTAAGGAGTGGGAAACTTCGATAGTCTGCTCTAGCCTTATATCGCCGAGTCCTAGTAACCTATGAAAGTGACCATTTAACAACGAGAAGTTATGATTCTGCCAGGTTCAGCGGTGAAGGTTGTTAATCCTCAGGATACCTACTACGCCTTTCAAGGCTTAGTTCAGCGGATTACTGATGGCAAAGCCGCCGTTTTATTTGAGGGTGGCAACTGGGATAAGCTGGTGACGTTTCGCCTTGCAGAGTTAGAAGAGGTGGATATGACCGCTGGCAAAAAGAAAGGGAAGTAATTCAGTCAAGAGTCTTGAGTTTTGAATTATGAGCTATGAATTAAAGCAACCCAAAACTCAAAAATTCATAATTTCCATTTCTCTATGCGCCTTCCTCTTCCTCAATTTGCTACCCAAAATCGTCATCCTGATCACATTGCAGAGGTGATTGAGACGGCAACTACTGAGTTTTTAGCTCAGTGTTTGGAACCCGAGAACTTGAGTTTCCCGGTAATGCCGCCTTTTGGCAGTTGGGTTACGGCAGTCGATGAGGAGTCGGGCAACCGAATTTATGCGGTGGTTTACCATGCCACCACTAGCCCGATCGATTCGGTGCATCGGGCGCGGGCACTGGGTTTATCCCTGGAAGAACTGCGGGAGCAGCAACCCCAGATCTTCGCCATGCTAAAAACAGAGTTTCGAGGGGCGATCGTCGGCTTCCGGCTATCGGAGGAGACGGAAAAGAGTTCTGCCAGCCCAATTTACCAACATCTTCCGCCCCGTCCCCCCCAAGTGCATCAGGCAGTCTACCGCTGCCAATCCGAGGAAGTCATGCATTTCAGTGAAAAGCTAGATTTCTTACGGACCCTATTACTGGTAAATGGGGCTCCTGTAGATGCCCTGGTTGCCGCCACAGTTCGGGAGATTTATCAACTGCGTCGGGCTGACCGTAACTGGCTGGTCCAGGCAGGGCGAACCCTGAGCTTGCTATTAAAGGATGATTACGATCGCCTGCGCCTCATCCTGAACCAGATTTATCTTTAGTCGGCTACCGGCATGGGCGATCGATAGTCAGGGTTGAAGCTACTTCAAAATTCAGATTCCCCCTTACTAAATTATTTATCGTCGTTGTTTACCCTCTGGCATTACGGTTTGTTTGAGCTGTGCGCCAGATAAATTTGCTCCGTACAGTTCTGCCTGACTCAAGTCAGCACCGTTTAAATTTGCCCCGGTCAGTTCCGCAAATAGTAAATTTGCCCTCTTCAAATTTGCCTGCCACAACCGAGCGTTGGTCAGGCTGGCACCGCTTAAATTTGCGTTCCTCAAATCCACATTTGCCATATCCACCCCCGTAAGATTCGCCAGACTTAAATCTGCCTGCTGCAAATTTGACTCTGCCAAATTGCTCTTTGCCAGCATCGCCTCGCTTAAATTAGCATTACTTAAGTCAGCCGATCTCAGATTTGCCCCTTGCAGGTCTGCTCCAGCCAAATTCACGCCTTGAAGATCACAAGCCGGGCACTGTTTGGTATTGAGCAGCCAAAAAACCCTCACTTCCCGTCGCTGACTCAACACCCCAACCCCGATTAGCAACAATCCTAGAATCAGGTATCTTTTCAGCTTCATGATTTCAACGCGTTCACTCCATCGCTACTCTAGCGAGTAGGTAGACCTCCGCCATGCTGATATCTATGCATCCCATCTGGAACTTTCTTACCTTTTTGCTGGCCTCACTGCTGTTGTGGCTGGGTCTCAGTGGAACAGCCGCAGGTCTGACCCAGGAAGGAGTTGGCTCTACAAACAACTCTGAAGCGTTACCTGAGCAAGTTGTGCCCAATCGTTATGGCCTTGACCCCAGCAATATTCCCTCAGAGAAAGTTAGTCAGTTTGTCCATGCCTGTCTGCAGGTGGTTGCTTTAATTGAACGGCGTGAGGGAGAGTTGCAGGGGGCCGAAACAGAGTCAGAGTCCTTACGTATTGAGCAGGAAATTGAGGCAGAGGCATTAGCCACTATTGAAAAGGCAGGATTGACGCGCCAGGAATATTTACAGCTACTCGGCTTGGCGAACACGGATCCAGAATTTGGGGAAAGAATTGCGGTTCAGTTACAG
>JBAUTA010001344.1:0-1848 GCA_049581985.1 Kovacikia sp. | reverse complement strand
ATATTTAACCAGAACAAAATTGCCCATAATCCGTCCTTCTCACGCACATGGTTGGAGCCTGTGCCAAAGCTCTCTTCGCCGCAAAGGGTAATTTTATCTGCGTCCAGTAAGTTACCGAAAAACTTCCATCCCGTGGGGGTTTCGTAGCAGGGAATGGCAAGTCGAGCAGCCACCCGATCGACCGCCTGACTGGTTGGCATGGAGCGAGCAACTCCTACCAGTCCAGATTTATAGCCAGGTACCCATTTAGCATTCGCAGCCAAAACGGCCAAACTATCGCTAGGCGTCACAAAGAACTGACGCCCCAAAATCATATTGCGATCGCCATCGCCATCCGATGCGGCCCCAAAGTCAGGCGCATTTTCACTAAACAATAACTCAACCAGATCCCTGGCGTAGACCAGATTTGGGTCAGGGTGCCCGCCGCCAAAATCTTCCAGGGGAATGCGGTTTTTCACCGTCCCAGCGGCAGCTCCCAAACGCTGCTCAAAAATCGCATGGGCGTAAGGCCCGGTAACCGCATGCATTGCATCGATGCAGAGGCGAAACCCGTTGTTAGAACCCCTTTGGCGGGGTGTTGCCACAAGATTTTGGATGCGATCGAAGTCAAACAGCGACTCCATTAAATTGAGGTAGTCTGCGATCGGATCAATGACTTCAACCCTCAGCGTACCCAATTGAAAAGACCCCAATCGGTTCAATGGCACATCCCCCGCATCCAGGATTTTGTAACGATCAATTACCTGACTGCGCCTAAAGATGGCATCCGTTACATTCTCAGGAGCCGGTCCCCCGTTGCTGATATTGTATTTGATGCCAAAGTCCCCCTTTGGCCCTCCTGGATTATGGCTGGCAGAGAGAATGATTCCCCCAAACGCTCGATATTGACGAATCACGCAGGACGCTGCGGGTGTCGAAAGAATCCCCCCCTGGCCAACCAGCACCCGACCAAACCCATTCGCCGCTGCCATTTTCAGAATGATCTGGATTGCCTGTTGGTTGTAGTAACGTCCATCTCCGCCCAAAACCAGGGTTTGCCCCTGATACCCTCCCAGGCTATCAAAAATAGACTGGACAAAGTTCTCCAGATAGTGGGGTTGCTGAAAAACAGTTACCAGTTTACGCAGCCCGGAAGTACCAGACTTTTGGTCAAGAAACGGAGTGGTTGAAATGATGCGCGTATTCACAAAAATGAGGGAAGTAGCGGAAAGGGGATACGGGTCAGAACACCTTATAGCCCGTATCTTTTCTGATGGCTAGCAGGGAAAAAGAAACCTTGGCTTTAACGGTCTAAGAATCTACAGTTTGTGGTAGTAGGGCAACTGATCGAGCCACCTGCGGATCTCGTCTGCAGAGGCAAAATACATGACTTGACCCGTCGCCGGGTCGTAGGTGTCCCACCAGACATTACCAGATTGATCCATTCTCTTCCAAATCTGGGGTTCCTGCTTTTGGGCTGAAGCGTTCATCAGGAATTGCCAGAATTTATCTAGCCAAACCATCACAGTCAATTGTGGAGCTTCAGGCTTCGGTTCTGAGTCTGGAATCAGTTCGAGCTGTTTGTAAAGCTCCCATTTTGGGTTCATGGTTTGCCTCCTTAATCTTCTTCACGAATATTCTCTATTTCTGAAGGATAAGGCGATCGCCCCTTTGACGACTTCCGACTGTAGAGAGAAATTGACAAGAATTAAAGAACATACGACGTGTCGCAAACCCTAAATTTGGCACCCTGGGGGGCTGGAGGTAGGTTCCCTAGCCCCCCTCCAAAACTTTCTTTTCGGTCCACCAAGTAGCTGGGCGCAATTAAATAAAAGATGAGTTTGGGGGTGGAGGGGGTTCCACCCCCTG
>JBAUTA010001343.1:0-5464 GCA_049581985.1 Kovacikia sp. | reverse complement strand
GGAGGGTAGAGCGGGGAAAGCATTGATCATCCCCCCATTCCATCCTTGAGATCCTTAGTTTTTATACTTGGTCAACTAGCAACCTGGTCAACTAGCAACCCTGAAAATCCATCCTTTTCGCATAATTCACGCTTAGAGACCAGATAAATTGATAGCTGGAGCCAAGCTATTCAGCATTTCCAGTCACACTTCGTTTGAACTCCTGCATCCCCGGTGTTTTTGATAGCATTGGGGTTTTCTTAAGGGATGAAGACTGGTCAGTGTGCCAGGATATTGGCAGGATGTCTTGCTGAACACAGGTAGGAATCTATGGGTTAGATCCGATCCTGCCCCCCATGCGCTTGTATCTGTTGGAGGGGAGTCACACTTTTAGCTTGGCAAATGCCTCACCGCCCGTTTCGATGGGGCTTGTAACAACTCTCATTTCCTGGAGAGAAGAATATATGACAGGAATAGGGGCTAGACTTTTCCCGCTTCGCCAATCCCCTTTGAGCAAGGGGGCAGGTGCCGGGTGTCGGATGGCAACTGGCAGGGGAATGGGAGGTTGGATTTGGGACTGGAAGCTGAACACGTCTCAACCGCAGGATTTTGGATCCTGGATGGGTTTCCCAAAAGTCCTTAGGGCTTGGCTGAAGTTTTCTGCACTGGCGATCGTGACCACGTTGCTCTCCATCTTCCTTTTGCCTGCGCTGGCAAACTCTTCGGCCCCCCATCCACCAGAATCAGAAACTTCAGCCCCTAGCCCTCAGCTCCCAGCCCTTAGTTCTCATGCCGCCCTGCTAACCTTTGACTTCTGGTCCCCTGCCCTCACCGACCGCCCTCTGGATCACGGCAAAGCCCTCTACGACGCAGGGCAATTTGCCGAAGCGGCGAAGGTTTTACAGCAGGCAGTCCAAACCTATCGAAGGGAAGGAAGGCAACTACAACTAGCGGCGGCCTTGGGCAATCTTTCTTTGACCTACCAGCAGCTTGGAGATTGGGAAGCCGCAAAGCAGGCGATCGCCGCAAGCCTGGAAATCCTCAGGACTCAGCATTCAGCCCTCAATGAGCACTTACGTGTACAAGCTCAGACCCTCGATATTCAGGGCCGCTTGCAGTTGGGAATGGGGCAACCAGAGCAGGCTCTAGCAACCTGGGAGCAAGCGACAAAACTCTATATGCAGGCGACCGATCGGGCGGGCGAAATTCGGAGCCGCATTAACCAGGCCCAAGCCCTGCAAACTATGGGATTTTATCGTCGGGCTTTAGATGCCCTGACTGATGTCAGAAAAACCTTGCAACCTCCCCTTGATTCTCTAACAGAAGTGGTCAGTTTGCGATCGTTGGGGGATGCATTTCAACGGGTTGGGGATCTCGTCCAAGCCCGCAAAGTACTACAGGAGAGCTTGGAAATTGCCCAAAAGCTGCGATCGCCTGAGGCTGTCAGTGCTACCCTCTTCAGCCTGGGTAATACGGCTCGGGCTGAGCAGCAAGTTTCAGAGGCGCTCAAGTTCTATCAACAGGTAGCCAGCCTTTCCCCTGCGCCAACCCTACAGATTCAGGCTCAGCTCAACCGGCTCAGCCTTTTAATTGAAAATCAGCAATGGGCAGAGGCAGAAGCACTCTTACCCCAGATTCAGCCCCAAATTGACACGCTCCCCCTCAGTCGGTCGGCTATTTATGCCCGCATCAATTTGGTCCAAAGCCAGCTAAAACTGGGGAGCCGGGAACAGGAGAAAGGGGACAGAACAATTTCGCCCTTTGGATCCCGCCCCTCGACCCTTGACGCCACTGCTCGTTTCCTTGCCACCGTAGTCCAACAAGCCAACAGTTTGGGCGATCGGCGAGCCGAGTCTTACGCATTGGGAAATCTGGGCGGGTTGTATGAGCAAACGCGTCAGTGGAAGGAGTCACAAAAGCTAACCGAGCAAGCGTTGTGGTTGGCGCAGTCCATCAACGCGCCAGATGTTGCCTATCGCTGGCAATGGCAGCTTGGACGCTTGCTGAAACAACAGGAGGCAATTCCGGCGGCGATCTCTGCCTATGAGGCTGCGGTGAGCACCCTTCAATCACTTCGGAGTGATTTAGTAGCTGTCAACCGCGAGGTGCAGTTCACCTTTCGGGACAGCGTTGAGCCGATTTATCGCCAGACAGTGGAACTATTGCTGTCAACTCAGGGAACCCAACCAACTCCACAAAACCTGGACAAAGCCCGTCGCCTGATTGAATCCCTGCAATTGGCAGAACTGGATAACTTCTTTCGGGAAGCCTGTTTAAATGCTCAGTCGGTGCCGCTGGATCAACTAGTTGACCGGGATAACCCCACCGCTGCCATTTTCTATCCGATTATTCTGAAGAATCAGCTCGATGTCATTCTTAAGGTGCCAAATCAGCCTTTGCGCCACCACTCCGTTTCCCTACCCCAGGCCCAGGTGGAACAGGTGCTTGCCAGGTTGCAACAGGCGATTAAAGAACCTGATCGGGCGAAGGAAACCCGATCGCTCTCCCAACAGGTTTATAACTGGCTGATTCAACCCGTAGAAACGGACTTGAAGCAAAGTGGCGTCAATACCCTGGTGTTTGTGCTCGATGGGCGATTACGGAATATTCCCATGGCGGCCCTCTATGACGGGCAGCATTATCTGGTTGAAAACTATGCCGTTGCCCTCAGTCCGGGCTTGCAACTATTCACCCCTCGAACTCTGGGGCAGACAAAGCTGAATGCACTGACAGCCGGACTCAGCCAGCCGCCTCCCGGCTACCCCCTGTCTCCCTTGCCAGAAATTGCCGCAGAGCTGCGTTCAATTGAAGCAGCAGGCATTTCAATCACCAGGCTGATGGACCAGAACTTTACCAGTCAAGCATTAGAACAAACGATTAATTCAGTCCCATTTAAAGTTGTGCATCTGGCAACCCACGGTCAATTTAGTTCCCAGGCAAAGAATACTTTTATTCTGGCTGCCGACGGACCGATTAATGTCAGTGAGCTGGATCATCTCCTCCGCAGCAGGACTCAAGCCCCCTCTGAAGCCGTTGAGCTGCTGGTTCTGAGTGCCTGCCAAACTGCAACTGGAGATAGCCGCGCCACGTTGGGGTTGGCAGGGGTTGCTGTGCGGGCAGGGGCACGCAGTACCCTGGCGTCCCTATGGCAGATCGACGATCGCTCCACTGCCCTGTTCATTGGTAAGTTCTATCACGAGCTAGCAATCAACAAAGTCACCAAGGCTGAAGCGCTGCGCCGCGCCCAAAGGGCATTGTTAAGCCAATACCCCGAATATAGCCGACCCCTCTACTGGGCACCCTATGTTTTGGTTGGTAATTGGTTGTAAGTTATCTAACAACCTCTCCCATCCTCACCGATCGCCCGATCACCTCGATCGCCCGATCACCTCGATCGCTCACCATTGCGGTTAAACCGATAGTCCTGAAAAGCATTGCCGATTCCTTTGACAATTCCTCGACCAATCAACCCAATCCCTCGACCAACCACATCAGTTAACACATAAACCACGCCGCTGCCTAAGAAGGCGATCGCTGAACGCAAGCGTGGCGAAATCGCATCCCGTACTTCTAAAACTAGGGTGACTGCTAAGGGAATGCCGGACAGTTGCCCCAATTCCTGATTGCGGGGGGCATAAATGGACGCCTTCGCAATGCCCCCGTCCTGGAAGGCAAACAGATTGAACCGACTCTCAAAAATTGCGGTTGGTTCGGTGAATAACCGGTCGAGACGATAGCGCCAGGATAGGTTATTCCGAAATCGTTCAATCTCACGCGTTGAAAGTAAGCGCTTGTCGTAAAAACTGCGCTTAATCACTTCCACATTACCAAAGCGGTTCAAGAGCGGTTGCATCACAGCATTCCCGACTTGAATTGCCAGATTATGCAACAGAATTTCCATCCGAATCATGGCCTCTACGGAGCCAACGGGGTAGGAATCATCGTCAATCGTGAGGGGAGCCTGGAATAGTAAATGGGCCAAAAACTCTGGCACCAGAGGAATCCTATTGAGAATTTCTGTTTGAACGAGCGCCCCATCTTGAAGCAGAATTTCTACCATTTCAACCTGGTTCGTTCCATTCAGAGAAGTAAAGGGGCCTGTAAGAGAGGTGCGATCGCCCACCTACAGTTGCAGGGTGTAGTACTTTCCAAAAAAATCTGTTGTTGCGGTCTGCCACAAGTCCAAAAGTATGACAGTTTGCTTGTCTACCAATTGATCGGGTTGCACCTGGGAAAACCGCAAATCGTCCAAAATCTCTTCCAGTTTTCGCAGAATTGTGTAGAGCAGTTCCCGCTTCTTTTCTTCTTTGAGGATATCAATTTCCAACGGCGTACTGGTCAGGTTCCGCAAACTGGTCTGCAACTTGGTCGTTGTGGCATCAAATAGGGCTGCCCGAATCGAGCGCAGGCTGGCAGCGGGAGAGGTTTGGAGGGAAGGGAGGGGAGGGGAACCTGGAGGCGGGGAGGCAGCAGAGGAAGGATTGAAACCTGTGGGTTGAGGACTGGGAACTGAAAACTGCGGACTGAACTGCCGATTCCCTGGCCCCTGGCCCTGCTCTCCCAGGCTTCGGTCTGTTGCCTCCCCGCTTCTGCCCTCCCGTTCCCTGGCAGAGGTTAACAACCGGACGACTAACCAGCGGGCAGCCCGCAGTTCCCGTCGGCGTCCTGTCAGGTACAACTGGTCTATTAGCGAGAGATCGGGGTCGTTTAATTGGGCATTCAGGAGGGCGATCGCGCTATCAATTTGCTGTAAACCAGAACGACGCAGATTACGACGCAGCAGGGCAAAAGGGTTGGGTTCTGCCGCCACTGAAGGATTGGATAATGCTTTCCCAGTTACCCTACGAGGCTCGCTGGTGTCAGGAGATGGGCGGTTTCCAGCGGCAGTCATTCCAGCGTTAGTCGAAGGGGCTGGCTGGGACGTTACTAATGCTTGCGTAATCGTTTTGATCGCTGGGTTCCAGTAGGGCTTGCCGTTTGCAACTACCCGGATTGCGCCCACCAATTGTCCAATCTCCGTTCCCTTGGGGCAGTATCCCGATGCCCCGGCCTGAAGCGCCATTGCTAACTGGAGCGGATCTTGCCAGGCACTCAGCAGCAAAAGGGGCAATTCTGGATACCTGGCCCTTAACTGCTGGCAGAGAACAAGTCCCACACTCTGGCCTGTTTTCGCCTGACTCAGATCCAGACTCAGAATCACCAGATCTGGCGCGATCTCAGTAGGGGATTGCGGCGCACGGGTGGACGATTCATTCCCCATCCAGTCCCGCAAAATTCGTAGAGCGGCTACCCCTGAATCCGCTTCAAAGATGACACGCAGATCGGGAAATTCCTCCAGCGCTGTGATCAGTCCTAGCCGGAATACCGGATCATCCTCAATCAGCATCAGCCGGATTCCACGGCTGGGCTGGCGATTTATTTCCGGTGTGTTGCTCATACCTGCCATTCTGGATTGAGTTCCAATTTAAAAAATCAAGGTTGCAGA
>JBAUTA010001342.1:0-2887 GCA_049581985.1 Kovacikia sp. | reverse complement strand
TTACCCTTCAAGGTTGCAGAGGTTACCTCCAGAGCTATCTTATGGAATGTGAATTAAATCATACCCATTCAAACCATCTGCCCCCTCCAGAACTTTCGTTTTGGTCTACCAGAAAAGGTTTTCGTCTAGGAATGATTGACAAACTCTAGATAGGTATTGCTCAATTCCTTCACGGCCAAATTATAAAACTGTTTGCCATGTTCCGGGGTTGCCAACGCAGGATTTGACCCCATCCGTCCATCCGGGTAGCGCCGTCGAAAGTCCGTTGCTCCATAAATTCGATGATCCTTGGAGACTTCTTGACTCAAGGGGACCTGTTTAATGGCATCTGGATAAATGAACTGAGTCAATGCCACTTCACTGGGGGTCGCATGGGAGCCTTCCTGGTCGCCGTACAATTCCTTCGCCAGTTTGTAGACAGAGCTACACATATACCAATTACTCACCTGGCACTGCACCTGATCCGCGTGGGGAAGATTTAAGTCAGCCAGCATCGCGTAAACCTCAGCAAAGGCAGCCCTAAGGGTTGCCACATTGCCCCCATGCCCATTGATAAAGAAAAAACGGGTGAATCCCGCCTTCGCCAAACTGCTAACGTAGTCTCGAATCACCAGCATCAAGGTGCTGGGGCGCAGGCTGATGCTACCCGGAAAGGCTGTATGATGCAGTGCCATCCCCACATTAATCGTGGGACCAACCAGGGCATGGGTGGCTTCTCCCACCCCATGGGCGATCGCCTCTGCACAGATAGCATCTGTCCCAACTAAACCCGTGGGTCCATGTTGTTCCGTAGACCCGATCGGGAAAATAATTCCTTTCGACTGCTGGAGATAGGTTTCCACCTCGATCCAGGTGCTTAAGTGCAATCGCATTCCAATTTCCTTAAAAAAACTCTTTTCCTTTACACCCTATACTCTAAATCCCACTCCATCGGAATTTCAGCAATTTCCGGGTTCACCTAAACCGCAAAATTTGCATCATCTTAAGTAAGAGTCACCCTCACTGCGCTTAACAATCGCTAGAATAGTTGGTACAATCCGATACTTAAGAGCATAAATTGGGTTTAAGCTGCTGCAATCGGTTAATAATGGTAATAATGGAGCATGTTAAGCAAAATTGCTGATTTCCTAAGGAGCTCGCATGCATCCATTTCTGCCTAATTCCTACCAGCCTCAGGATATTTTCAAGGGTTAGGTTACGCCCGTGTAGGATTGTTTCTGGTCGTCGTAAGTTAACTTTTTCTGACATTGTCAACATTGCCTCACCATTGTCTCAATAATGACCCTAACAACTCCCCTTCTTCGTCTAAGGCAGATCGGCATTGCTATCAAGTATTCAAATCAAGTATGCCAATGGGTTTGAAGCTCTTAGTTTGCTCAAGGAGTTTTTCCCATGCAAGTCCTTCCTGTATCTGGGGCGATCAATTGGGTCGAGGAAGCTGTATGGGGATATTTAGGCTTTTTTGCTCTTCCATCGATTCCCTCGTCACTCAGATCCCCACCCATGTTCCAAAGGGAGATCTCTATTGCTGGGGAATTGCACGAAGTTTTTGAAAAAATCACTGCTCAGGAGAAGCAACCATGCTACACCGCAAGATCTATCAACTGTGCTGCGACGGTCGCGAAGTCTGGATCTTTCTGCGGGATCAGCAGCGCTGGATAGAGCGGGCACGGATCCTTGATATTGAAGGGGATCTGGTTACGCTGCGCTACGAAACCGAGGAAGAAGAAGAGAACTGCTCCTGGGAAGAGATGGTTCGGTTAGAAAGTATTGGCGCAGTGACGCAAAAATTAGCATCTGTTCCTAAGGGGAATATTGAGCCTGTAGTCTCTGAAGATTGTCCAGAAGCTGAGCAGATACCTAACAACCGCTTTCCTGACTCCAGTCCAGACTAGGGATTAGGGATCTATTTTTGGTTAATTAGGAAGAACTATTTGGTAGGGAATCTTTTAGATTCCCTACTTTTTTTGTGGGTATATCGTTTCATCTTCCCTTCGCCAGGCAGGGTCAACAATGCAGATAAAGATCAGCGCTTCTGTACCGCTGTTATGAATAAATTGTTTTGCATTGGGTGGAATATAAATTGCATCGCCCACTTCTACCGTTTTCGCTTCCCCGTCAATGTGCATTTCTCCCTTACCCCTGAGAATGTAATAAACCTCGGAGGTTGTTAATGAATGGGGAATCGAAGTTTGACCCACCGGAACGATCGCATGCGCCAAACTATACCGTAGTTCAAGGGACTGCTTCTCTGGGTGCAACAGCTCTCGTAGTAAAGTTCCATCCCCTGCGACGAATTCGTCGCAGGCTTCAAGTTTTCGGATCAACATTTCAATTCCTGGAATAACAAAAATAAGGTTTTAAAAGGGGTGAAGGAGGAACCCCCCTTCTTGGAGGCTTCCCCCCAAACCCCCCAGGTGCAAATTTAGTGTTTGCAACACTAGCGGTGAACACTTTCTTGGCTGATTTGGTACAACGTTGTAATTGGATTAAAGTCTGGGCAGTCAATTGCCTCTTCAGTCAAGGCGAGCGAAGGATGTACCGTGCATTTTAGGTGGTAATCCTTCGTGAAAAACTGACAATTCGCACAGGGAATCTGGTGCATTCTGCGGGAGCGGGCAACGGTGTCACGCATGGCTGACAAAATGCTCCAACCGATTAAAATGACAATTGCCCAGGCAAACATTAAGCAAAGTGGGACCAGAAGTGGTTGAATCGCCCGAACAAGCGTTTGTAGTATTTGAAACACGACACGCAAGGGGATAATAGGTAAAATTTAGAATACAGAGTGCGGATTTTACCTCTAATTCTAACTGGCTATGCAAAATTCAACGTTTAAATGGCTGGGGGCAATCACACTAAAAACGGCTTTGGGGTGGGGTAGGGC
>JBAUTA010001341.1:0-3841 GCA_049581985.1 Kovacikia sp. | reverse complement strand
CCCAGGAAGGTTTGGCACTGACTTTAAATCCAGAGTTTAAGATTATCGATGTGGCCTATCCCTACATCGCAAAACGCTTGCTAACTGGCGAATCTCCTGAATTACGACGCCGGCTCTTGGAAATTCTGTTCAAGGATGGTAGGTTCCGTTGGGATCGATTGGAGAATCTGATTTCTATCGCCCGCACGGATGCCAATTTTGACCTTTTGCCAACCGCTCGTCTGGGGCTTCAGTATCTCCTTTCGGATGAAGGTAAATCTCTCCGGCGGCAATTAGTGATTGCCCTGACCGAAGACGATCGGCTTCATACCGAAGAAGTTCAACGACTCTGGAATCTCATTAAGGATGAGCTTCAGCCAGCCCGATTGTTTAATGCTGCAATGGGGGCGATCGCAGGAATTTCGGCAGTCGGAGCTTCAGCTTTGCTCCCTTCTGCTTTACCCTTTATGGGTAGAGAGTAAAGGGGTAGAGGGGGTGAGGATAGAGGAGTGAAGAGAACCAGTAAGCAGGGTCCAGGAGCAAATGGCGACTGAAACCGGATACTTAATGACTGGCAAACTCCTGCCCGCCTCGTCTCCCCCCCTTCCCACGCCCCACCTCCCCACCTTTACCCACCCCCTATGAGGATCCTTCGTGTACACATTTCCCGAACCCCCTTACTTTTTGCTGATTGCAGGCTTGTTCATCAGCATTACTTCCGGGGCCGCTTTTGAGGCAGTCTTGAAACAGTCGGTACAGGATTGGGCAAAAAATCGTTCGCGATCGCTGGCAACCTTACAGGGAATTGGACTTCTGCTTCCCTTTCTGGGAATGGCGTTGGGAGTTTGTGTCTTCCTCTCCTCCGGAGTTGAAATCTTTGGTTTTCCGACAAAATTAGCCTACGCAATTTCTATTCCTCTGACCCTGTTTATCAGCGGATTAATCTGGCGGCAACTCGGCAAAAATCTGGAACAGTTGGAACAGGGAGGCTCGCAAGCCCTGGATTTAGATTCGTAAGGGGAGATGGGGCAGGTTATCATCTGCCTGCCTTATCGCTGCCCTGCTTTCGCTTTTTGCAACTGCTCCTCTGATTTTTGGGCCCAGCGGGTATCGCCCTGTTTGCTAAATAGATCCCTGGCAAAGGTCAGAACTTTTTCTGCATCGTTAAATTTGTTCTGACGTAGAAACACCATGCCCGCTGCGTAGTAGGCATTCGGATAGTTAGAGTTAGCCTCTGCCGATCGTCGAAAAGCATTCAAGGCTCCGTCCAAATCGCCCTGACGGAAGAGAATCGACCCAATATTGTAGTGACTTTTGTAGTTAGTCTCTGAGTAGTTAGGGGCAATTTTTAACGCCTGCTCAAAAGCAGCCCTGGCTTCCTTGAGCTTATTTTGCTGTACATAAACTAGCCCGGTGTGATAGGCGGGTTCGGGAGCATTGGGCGTTAGCTGCATGGCCTTTCGGTAAGCTGAGATCGCCTGGTCATAAGCCTTTTGACTTTCGTATACGAGTCCCAGGTTGTAGTGCGCCAACCCCATATTGGGATCTAACTCAATGGCCCGCTGCAAATAATCCTGCGCCTGCTTCAGATTGTTGCCTTCCAGTAGGGCAGCCCCCAGGTTGGCATAGGCAAGTGCAAATTTGGGATCTGCCTGGGTTGCTTTATAAAAGGAATTTGCCGATGCCTGCAGTTGCCCCTTTTGACGCAATGCCAAACCCAGGTTGTAGTGAGCTGCTGCTAATCGGGGATTGAGCTGAGTGGCTTGCTGGAAGGCTGCGATCGCCTGATCCAACCTCCCCTGCTGGATATACTGCAATCCCTGGTTAATGGCTGCCTCAGCCGATTGAGAGGCCTGGGCAACTTGGATTGACTTTGCTGGCACCACTAACCCCAAGGAAGGAATGATCAAGCAACCACCGCCCAGTAGCACCATGCCAATCAACCGGCCTATTTGCCCCTGGCCTTTTTGCCGCCGTCCTAATACCTGCATATATCTTTTGCCTGATTGCCCGTGTCGCATTGCCATCCGCTGCAAAAACCCAAACCGAGATAATGGTAAAGTTGCACGCCATTTTACAGGAGTTCCTACCCACCCTGCCAATTTGAATCGAGATTTACAGCCACTTGCGGTCCAGTAAGTGATGCCCCACTCGCCTCAACCCTCATCCAAAGAAGCGTTTTGTTTTTAAAGAGGAACTATCCATTCGAAACACTGCTGTAAATAGGGGAGATGACGGATGGGAGATGGGGGATAGGAGATGGGGGATGGGAGATGGGGGATGGGAGATGGGAGATGACTACTACCACCTGACACCGATATAGGAATCTTAGGTTGAATTGGGGCAGGTTGTTGGGGCAGAAATTTACCGCCAGGGAAAGACTTCCCCCAACTCCCTCTGTTTACAAATAATCCAGGACTGATATAAACAGTCACTATACTTAATCAATGTTTAACTCTTTCTTAAGACAAACCGCAGTTTTTGGCCTTTTTAGTTTAGCAATTACACAATCTATCTATAAATTTCCAGTTGTCTGGAATACAAATGTTCCGGTCGCCTGGAACTTGCAAAATGACTGGCTAGATCTGGAATTCGGCAAGGGCAATCCTAGTCTGGATTGTTGGAAATGATCACCTGTAGGAAGTCATTTTTACCGTCGGATGTGCCGCTCAGGTTTTAGCCAGCCGAATGTCGTTTAGCCTTTTGCTGGCGAGGAATATATGAACCAAAAAGTATTATTGGGCTCCCGAAACGTGGCGATCGTGGGTCCTTATCTGAGTGGTAAAACTACGCTGCTAGAAAGTATCTTGTCTGTTACCGGAGCCATTACCCGCAAGGGCAAAATTCAAGACAAAAATACAGTTGGAGATAGTGCCTCAGAAGCCCGCGATCGCCAGATGAGTGTGGAAATCAACGCCGCCAGTACCGAGTACGGCGGCGTTCGTTTTACATTTTTAGATTGTCCTGGCTCTATTGAGTTTGCCCAGGAAACCTACAATGCTTTGATTGGAGCAGACGCTGTTGTAGTCGTCTGCGAACCTGTTGCCGATCGGGTTCTCACCCTATCTCCCGTGTTCAAATTTTTGGATGATTGGCAAATTCCCCATCTGGTCTTCGTCAACAAGATGGATCGGGCAGATATTGACTTTACAGAGGTGTTGAACGCCCTCAAGAAAGTCTCAAGTCGCCCCCTCGTCGCCCACCAGTACCCGATTGGTAAAGGCGAAAAACTCGTCGGTTTCATTGATCTGGTGACAGAACAGGCATACCACTATCATCCCGGTGCACCAGCAGACCCCGTGCCCCTACCAGAGTTGCTTCGAGAGCAAGAGAAAGCTGCTCGGGCTGAAATGCTGGAAACCCTGGCCGAATTTGATGATCATCTTTTGGAAGAATTATTAGAAGACATCGACCCTCCCCAGGAAGAGATTTTCCAGGACTTAAAGATGGAACTGGGGGCAGACCAAATCGTTCCCGTTTTTGTTGGCGTAGCAGACCAGGACTTTGGCGTGCGACCGCTGCTAGAAGCACTCCTGCGGGAAGCTCCCGAACCCGAAACCACCGCCGAAAATCGCGGCATTACCCTGAGTAGCAGTGCGCCCCTGGCTCAAGTGCTAAAAACCTATTGCACGGCTCAGAGTGGGAAGCTCTCGCTGGTGCGAGTCTGGCAGGGAACCCTGACTGATGGCATGAGCCTAAATGGCATTCGGATTGGTGGCATTTATCGGCTCATGGGGCAACAGCAGCAAAGCTTGAACAGCGCTGAAGCTGGCGAGATTGTGGTCCTCGGACGTCTGGAGGGAATTCAAACCGGAGATACGCTGACGACGAGCTCATCCTCCATTAGCGAGTTGCCCAAGGC
>JBAUTA010001340.1:0-2334 GCA_049581985.1 Kovacikia sp. | reverse complement strand
CCTTAGAGGGTTGCAACTTGTTTATCTTTAGTTTTATCCTCCGGGTTGTCCGCGATGTTTTGATAGGGGCGATGAATGGTCAGAACAGAACAGGGCGCATGATGCAGCACATAATGACTCACACTGCCTAAGATCAGCTCATTCAGGCCAGAGCGACCGCGACGCCCCAAAATAATCAAGTCCACATTCAGATCACCGGCCAGTTCACAGATAATTCGGCCGGGGCTACCCAGACTTTGGCGGAACGTTGCCTCTACCCCTGCGGTTGTGGCTTTCTCAGTCAGCGATCGCAGGCTTTCTAACCCCCTCTCCGCATAGGCATTCCATAGTTCCTGATAAATCTCAACCACACTCCTACCTAATCCACCCGGATAGAACTCGTGGCCGCTCAATATGGGAGTACTGGGGCTTTCCTCATCCTCTGGTGACAGAACATTCAGCAACACCAGGCTAGCTGCAATGGATTGGGCCAGGATTAACGCCTCATCAAAAACGTGCTGGCCTAATTCCGAGTGATCAACGGCAACAAGAATTTTGTGAAACATACCACGCCCTCTTCGCAATTAACCAACCTGCTCTCCCTACTTTGAAAGTAGAGGAAAAAAATGAGGAAGTTGTGAGGAAACATTGAAGCGTGTAAAGAAATTTGAGGCTGTGAGGTAAAACGGTTCAGTTAGCATTGCTGAATCCCAGGATGAATGTCGGAGCATCAATCGAATTATGAGGGCGGGTCTGTTAAGACTGTTTTGCAGGGTTTCCAACCCTCAAAACACCTGGGATATGGGTTCTGTAGATTTGAGTTGCCACTCAAATCTATCCTGACGGACTACTACGATTACTTAATCCGTGTCTCTATCAAGCTTAGAATTGCCTTCCAAAATATTCCTGTTAACACATACGGGGCATATTGGAGAAGAAATAGGTTCGACTTGCGGGGATTTAAGGAAAACCGTTCTAGAACTAAAGGCACCACATAGGTCAGTCCATACGCTGTTGTTAATGCAGCGTTTAATTCCGGTGGTGATCCAGGTAGAGGGCTGTGATAAATGCCGAGTAAAATCAAGCAGATCATTAATAGCTGTTCCCCCAGAAAGAACGAATGGGGTGGTAGCAAGTAGATCGCAGTCAGAAAACTCAGAATTTCCGGTTTTTGCCGCATGCCAAGCAAAACCGCCCATGTGTAGGCTCCCACCACGCCATCAGCGCGTAAGCCATAGGTTTTCTGAAAGCGTTTAACCGCTCTTTCTGTGGCGTGATCAAACTGTCCACCAGGTTCTTGATTAAAGAAGCCCTCCTGGGCTAATAGACTTTGCAACTCCCTGATCTTGTCTTGTGGGACGGCAGATGCTTTTTTGCAAGTGCGGCTAAGTTTTGGGTAGTAAAGACAGGCCCAGGTGAGTGGCCCAACGATGCCATCAACCAGAAGATGATTCTGCTCTTGAAAGACTTTTACCGCTGCCTCAGTCTCTGTATCAAATCTACCGCTTAAATTTGATAACAATCCTTTTTCATGTAAAACAGTTTGCAATTCTTCGATCGCATTCTGGACAGAGTTCGGAGTGAAATCCTGATGAAGCGTAGGACGTTTGTTAAACAAACAAACTTTTTCTCCAAGTATAGTTTTCCTGGATTTCTTGAATCCAAACAAACCCTTTAGCTGTGTAATTACTTGCTTCATTGTTCTAGTGACGATAATAGGATGAACCAGGAATTAGGGGTATGGATTACATCAGGATAGTCCCTAGACTTCGATCAACAAGGTGATACCTTGAATGCCAACTACCTTCACAGATTGACCAGGAAACAATGCAACTACAGAGTTAAGGTTATGGAATTTAGCATTCCAGGTCGTTGCAGCATACTTGACCCTGATAGAGTGGGGAGCATAACTAACATCTACGATTGCCATAACTGGCTCAGTTAGAATTTTGGGGCGATCGGGCTGGAAGAGATTCATAGATTTGATTCGATTGGTTGTGAGGAGTTAATTGTGATCTTGAAACTTAGCTTACAAAATTAGCTTACAAAATTAGGATTGGATAGCCAATAAACAGCGTTAGGGCACTGTTAGGAAATTGTTATGGTCTTGTTAGGACTTTGTAGGGTTGCATCTGAAATTGCTCAAATAATCCAGCAAGCTAAATAAACTATTGCATTTCAATGGTTGAAGCTTCTAAACTATTCAAGAGATCCTCAATCAAAAGATAGCGATCCTATTCAGGTTGTAAAAGTCTATTAAGTAGCTGGGCGCAATTAAATAAAAGATGAGTTTGGGGGTGGAGGGGGTGGAACCCCCTGCCTGGGGGCGCAGCCCCCACTCCCCCTTCTTACAAT
>JBAUTA010001339.1:0-4320 GCA_049581985.1 Kovacikia sp. | reverse complement strand
ACCCTGCTCAACTTGCTGACCTTCACGCACTAAAACCCGATTGTTGTGGGCATAGAGCGTTAAACTTCCATCGGCATGTTTGATCTCGACTAGATTTCCGTAACCACCTGAATTCCAGCCAGCAGTTACAACTACACCAGGGGCAGCAGCTACCACAGGTGTACCGACAGGCGCAGCAATGTCAATGCCCTTATGCATCCGACCCCAACGCCAACCGAAACCTGAAGTCAAAAGACCTTTTGCGGGCCAGATGTAACCATTGAATTTACCGGAATTTCCAGGCAGGTAGTTCTCTACCGAACCCAGGGGAGGTAAATCTGGAGTCACCATTTGTCCTAGAGAGGACGGTACAAGGGGTTCGTAAGTTTGTGACCCCAAGGGTGCCGCTGCTACCAGTTGCGGTTTAGGCTCAGAAGCAGAGGCTGACCGAGAAGTCGCCAGATTGGCGTCAGCAGAAGTTGCTGAAACGTCAACCGCTTTATTTTGAGCCTTGGTTTGAAGGCTACGAACCTGATCCCGAAGAGAACCGGTATACCCTCGCCGATCAAACTCAGGATTAACCCGTGTGGGTAAAGTCTTCCCAGATTCTGAATCAGCCGAAGTCAGCGAGACAGCCGCGACTTTGGTTCCAGATTGAGGGTCAGACTGAAGGGAAACCGCTGAATTTTTGTATTTCTCCCTCAGCTTCAGAATTTCCTGTCTGAGATTCTCAACGTAGCTATGGGAAACATCGGGAACCGGATTGTCTACCCGTCGAGAAGCAGGATTTGCTACGAAAGGAGCAGTGGCGATCGCTACATCGCTGCTGGTCGGAGCAGTGGCTACTGGGGAAGCAACAGAAGTCTCGCCCTTGAGATCTTCAGCAGAAGCCTCTTGTCCTGGCAGAGAGGCAATCCTAGCCTTAAATTCGGGCTGGGCACTCTGCCGAATGGGAACCAGCACACTGTCCGGTTTCGTATCTGCAGTGATCACAGGTACATCAGAGGCAACTGCCGTCGGCAACATAGCAACGGTAGTGCTGGTCCGAGAGGTAGCTTTAATACCCAGGTTGTTGGGCTGGGAAGCAGCTTCAGATCGAGGAATGACCAAAACCTGATTGACCCGAATCACATCTGGGTTTCCCAACTTGTTAGCGGCAGCCAGCTTGGCTGGAGAAATGCCGTAGGAGCGGGCAACCTCAGTTAACGTGTCCCCAGCGGCAACCCGATAGGTTGAGACACCAGACGCCTCGTAAGCATCTGCCTGATGCTCTGTAACTGCGGGTGCTTCAACTGCCGGTAATTCCACGGCTGATTGCACATCTTGCTTCACAGCCTTCAGCTTGGCTAAACCAAGTTTGAGCTCTTCTCGCTTTTGCTTCAAACGGTCAAGAGAGGCATCTTGTTCAGCCTTCAAAGCACTATCCTGAACCGCAGCCAGGCGACTGACAAGCGTGGATGAGCGATCGACTGAAGCGGAAGCATCAGACTCAGGTGTTGAACCAGCGGCCTCTGAGGAACTCGGGGTGTAGTAGGAACTGCGATTGTTGACCGGAATCCTTAACACCTGCCCCACATGGAGCACGGAATTAACGGGAACCTCATTCAGAGCGGCAACTTGCGCTGCATCCACTCCATAAAACTGAGCCAATTGCCAGAGGGTTTGACCTTCTTGCACGGTGTACTCAATTACAGTGGACCCTGATAAAAGGGCTCGTGTAGTGGGCGTTGTCTCTGCGCCCGACGAGAGCGCTGCAACCTCGTGTGAGGGTGTTGCAGCAATAGCGGATTCGCCAGTTGTGGGTTCTGCCGCGATCGCCTCATCTGCTTGGTGAGCGATTAACAAACTATGAGCGCCCATCGAAATTGCCAAGCCAATCATGGCGGCAGAAGTGCGAGCCCGACGATTCACCTCTGGAAGAGCCTGTTTGGATTGACCTACCACCGTATCTTCAGTGACACAGGAAGGAACAGGCTTAACCTTCTGCGGAAATGCTCGTTTCAAAAACGACCTCCTAAATGTCCAGCGTTTAACTGCCCTTGAGTCATTCAACTTACCACCTTGCCAGTGACGCAGATCACACACATATGCAATCAAAATCACTAGGGCAAATACACTTAGGCAAGATTACCCTGCTTTTTCAATTTAGACAAGTTAACATAAGCGCAAAAAAATCGATACCAATCTTTTGAAAAACTGACAACGGATCCTTTTGCCCCCTGCAAAACCGCCAAAAACCTTACAGCCATGAGCCTCCAAGCTAACCAAGTGATGAGTAGAACGAACTAATTAGCACCTTGTTAATCATTAATCGGAATAAATTGGGAGCCATGGACTGCGTCGATAGGTGCACGGGTAAGCAGTTTCTGTTAACTTTCTGAAGTTGACCTCTTAGACAGTGTATGGGCGTCCAATTTAGCAGTGCTTTTAGCAACTGCCATCAGTAAACCCATCAAGGTGATTGAATATCTCCTTTGAGTCGTGAACTTTACCACAAATTTAAATATTGGGTAAGTAGTGTAAAAAAGCTTAAAAGAAATCCCTAAAAATCTGGTAAATCTCTTGCTACTAATGCGATTTGAACTTTATCGCCAGGCCCAAAGGGGGGGAGGAATGCTGAGAAGCTGTCTGGATCTGACTATAGAAATTTCTTATGAAGATCCGCAGGTCTGGTAGCCAATTTAACAATATCCAAGAGACCTGATAGGCAAAGGCATAGAAGGGAATTTTTTGCCATCTGTCGCTCGGCATTACCTTCATTTTTGGATGCATATGTTTGGATGCATATATATAGATAAAGTGCTACTGCCTCCAATTCTACTTAGACCAAATAACCTAGCTGCCTGCGGGCTTCAAACAGTCCGACGGCGACACTTACAGAAAGATTAAGGCTCCGCACATGGGTTTGGATGATTGGAATCCGCACAATTTCGGTGCAGCTAGTCAGGATTTCGGGAGCCAGTCCATTGGTTTCGCTGCCAAATAACAACCAATCATCGGAGTGAAACTTGAACTGAATATAGCTACAGCTTCCAGAAGTGCTAAAGCCAATCCAGCGACCATTTTGAGATCGCCAAAATGCCTGAAATGCTTCCATTGAGGGGTGGTATCGAATATCTACATGTTGCCAGTAGTCCAAACCTGCCCGCTTCAGGTAGCGATCGCTAATCTCAAACCCTAAAGGACCAACTAGATGTAGGGGGGTGCCGGTTGCGGCACAGGTGCGGGCAATATTTCCAGTATTAGGTGGAATTTGGGGATGAACTAAAACGACACTGACCATAAGGCTGAATTCTGCCAATATCTACTCAGGAAGAAAACCGTGATTACCGATCCAAAACTGGATGGAATTATAGGTTTTTTTAATGTTTTCTACCTGCTGAGGACATGATTAAATTTTGTAAAGGAATTAAACTAAATTCCTCTGATCAACAGAAGGAGCTCAAAATGATTTTTCAAAAAAATAATTTCTCCCCTGACCAGGGATTTTAATGAAGTGGAGGATAGCGTAACCAGTTAGGGAGCAACCTATACAAAAGGTGTCGTTCACCCTCTCGGAACAATCTAGGGGACTGCCCAACAGATTTTGAGGCGTAAGCACTGCTCAAAACTCCTTTAAAAGGGTCCTACCAGCTTTTAGAAACCTAACAAGGTTCTTTTGGTGGGCTGCCGGTACCAGCGGGCATCAATTTAGATACCCCTTAACCATTGACCTAAGCCCCTGGTCTTAGCTTCGCAAGAGCGGCTTTACTTATACCTCAAACTATTAGCGTTGCAAATCATAAATTTCGCACTGTTGGGGGGGCTTCGCCCCCAGAAGGGGGGTTCCCCCTCCACTCCTCTCCAAAACTTTCGTTTTGGTTTACTAGTGTTGCAAACACTAAATTTTGCAACAGGGGGGTTTGGGGGCTTCGTCCCCAAGAGGGGGTTCCCCCCCTTCAGCCCTCTCCAAAACTTTCGTTTTGGTCTACTAGCCATAACTGGAATTGCTTCAATTAGGCGACTAGAGGCTGACAAAGGGAATCGCGCAGGGCAAACTCCTGGTTAGCCATGTCCTGTATGGATTTTTTGACAATGCTGGCAATATCCATCCCCTGATCGTAGAAATTCAACCAGCGCTGGGCCTCATTACCTTCCCGCAAAATCTTTTTCAGCGGCGTCAGAAAACAGCTAAATCCCTGCTTTTTGGCGATCGTCCAAACTTCGTCATAGAGTTGTTCAACCCACTCCCGCGCTAAAATCGGCTGTCCGGTTTGCCAGTGGGTTAGGTGTGCATCCAGGCTGAGGCGAGAAGCAGCGGCTTCGTTAGCATCCGTTAACGTGATCAAATCCTGGGCCCGG
>JBAUTA010001338.1:0-5580 GCA_049581985.1 Kovacikia sp. | reverse complement strand
GGTGAGGGCAAATGTAGTCACAACAGTTGCCGGGTTAATAACTACCCCCCTCGCCTGGAATCTGTTCTGGATACCCTGCCAATCCAGGTTTGAAAGCTTTCAGGCTACTTCTACAGAGAGACGTTTGTGGTCCGGTAATTGGATAAGGTACGACTAATGTTGGGTCAAAAGATGTTCAGGTAATACCAATCAAATATGAAGACGCGCCAAAACAAGCACCCCCTATAGTCCCCCTTGGCAAGGGACGGCGACAGCCGGGGGTCAAATAAGATGCAGCTTCATATAAAAACGGTATAAGGCTTGAAAATAAAGCTTGAAAAAACTGGGGGAGGTGCAAGACATGAATGTAGAGGAGCTGACAAAGCGATATAAGGCAGGCGATCGGGATTTTAGCGCCATCGACTTGAGGGAAGCAGCTTTGGAGGGAATTGATCTGAGCGGAGCCGATCTGAGCGGAGCCAATCTGGATGGCGCTATTTTGAAGCGGTCAAACCTCAGTCAGGCCGATTTGAGTGCCGCCGATTTAAGCGGAGCAGATTTGAGTGGTGCTGACTTGAGTGGTGCTGATTTGAACGATGCCATTTTAGATGGCGCGATTTTGGAAGGGGCCATTTTAGACCGTGCTAATTTGAGTCAAGCTAACCTCAGAATTGCCAATATGGTGCAATCCGATCTTTCTCAAGCTGAACTGTATCAGGCCGATTTGAGTGGTGCCAATCTGGAATCAGCAAATTTAAGTGAGGCCGACCTGTCGATCGCCGTTCTAACCCAGGCAAATCTGAGCGACGCTGCTCTAGAGGGGGCAAATTTGAGTGGGGCGAACCTGGAGAAAGCGAATTTAGAAGGAACCATTCTGGAAGGTGGAGATGGCACCCTTGCTACCTGATTCACCCATGGGCAGTTACAGCCGCTTGCGATCGGGTGGGGCATTGCCCACCTGACTCAATCCCCATCCAGGGAAGCGTCTTGTTTTCAAAGATGGGGCTAACCATTCTGCAAATCGCTGCAAGTAAGTAGCCGTCATTCATCAGTCATTAATCCCAGGAAGGGATGTTTGGACATAGTTCCCAAGCGCCCTTCTGCAACTCTTATTTTTTGAATTGGGATTAGAAATTAAAGAACAGTTGTCCTTAAGGCGAGGTTGCCCACATCAGCAATAATTAAATAGGCAATGGGCAGTAGACGATCGCTCCCCACCCCTCATCTCTTACAAAAATTCCATTCTTACAAAAATTCCATTCTTACAAAAATTCAGTCAGAATGTTCAATAAGTTCAGAATTGGAACCAAAATCGGTGCAGGGTTTGCCTTTGGAGTCGTGATCTCGGCGGCGATCGGGCTCGTGATTTATCAAAGTGCCACCCAAACGGTAGAAGCTGCCCGTTGGGAAACCCACACCTACGAAGTTCTGACAGACCTTGAGACCTTAATGTATAACCTCAAGGATGCGGAAGCTGGTCAGCGAAACTATCTGATAACAGGCAATGAGCAGTACTTAGAATCTTTACAAGTTCTCAATCAGCTGCTTGATCAAAAACTTGCCGGACTGCGGCAACTAACCAGGGATAATCCCCGCCAGCAGCAGCACTTGAATCAAATTGAACCCATGCTCAAGCGTCGGCTTCAAAGGCTTGAGCAAACAGCCAAAATCCGCCGAGAAAGTGGGTTTATCGCCGCTGTTAATTCAACTTCGCTCAAGCAAGGGGTTGATCTGGATAACGACGTCCGCAAGCTCACTCAGGAGATGCGGAATGAGGAACTGAGATTGTTGGATCAGCGAACCGAGAAATCCCAGGCGGCAGCCAGGCAAATGCTATACAGCATCTCTTTAGGAATTCCGATTTACGCTGTGCTGCTGGGATTAGTTGGGTTTTTCCTGACGCGCAATATTGCCAGGCCGCTGCAAACCATTTCTATGGCAGCCGAGAGGGTTGCAGATGACGACCTATCGGTGAGTTTGCCCCTGGACGATCGCCAGGATGAAATTGGCACCCTTTCTCAGACCTTTAACCAGATGATTGCCAATCTGCGAACAACCCAGCAGCAAGCGACTGAACAAGATTGGCTGAAGACAAATCTGGCAAAATTTGCCCAAATGTTGCAAGGTCAGCGGGATCTGGAAATTGCTTCTAGTCTGATCTTATCTGAACTGGCTCCTTTGGTTTCAGCTCAGCATGGGGTGTTTTACCTGACGCGAAGCGATGGTAACCAGAAACCTTTCCTAAAATTGCTGAGTACTTACGCCTATCGGGAGCGAAAAAACCTGGCGAATCATTTTCAATTCGGCGAAGGACTGGTGGGACAGGCTGCCCTGGAAAAACAGCAGATTCTGCTCACTGAGGTTCCCCCTGACTATATCAAAATCAGTTCAGGATTGGGAGAGGCAACTCCGCTGAATATCATTGTGCTGCCTGCTCTATTTGAAAATCAAGTGATTGCCGTGATTGAGCTGGCATCCTTTGAGCGATTTCAGGAAATCCATCTGACGTTCCTAGAGCAATTAGCCAGGAATATAGCGATCGTGCTCAACAGCATGATTGCAAACCAGAAGACAAAAGAACTGCTGGAAGAATCGCAAACCCTAACAGAAGAACTGCAAATGCAGCAGGAAGAGTTAACGGAGAGGAATCAACGGCTGTCAGAGCAGGCGAAAGCCCTGAGAGAATCTGAGCAAATGTTGAAGGAACAGCAGGAAGAGTTACAACAAACCAATGAGGAGTTAGAAGAGAAAACAGAATTACTGGCGCTCCAAAACCGCGAAATGGAGCGCAAAAACCAGGAGCTTGAACGGGCCGGATCTTCTCTGGAAGAAAAGGCAAAGCAATTGGCGCTAACTTCTAAATACAAATCCGAGTTTCTGGCTAATATGTCCCACGAACTCCGGACGCCGCTCAACAGTTTGCTGATTTTGGCCCGGTTACTGTCTGAAAATGGAGAAGGTAACCTCTCTCAAAAGCAAACGGAGTATGCCCAGACCATTTATTCCGCTGGCAACGACCTGCTCGCGTTGATTAATGACATTCTTGACCTGACTAAAATTGAAGCCGGTATGATGACCGTTGAGGTCAGTCAGACTCTCTTTACCGATATTAGGGATCAACTGCAGCAAACCTTCCGCCAGGTCGCCCAGGACAAAGGGTTAGAATTTACGATTGATCTCGATGCATCCCTGCCTGAGGCGATCGAAACCGATCTAAAGCGGCTCCAACAGGTGCTCAAAAACTTACTGGCAAATGCCTTCAAATTTACCGACCAGGGACGGGTAACGCTCAGTATCAGTCCAGTCTCCTATGGCTGGCGTTCCGAACAGACGGCTTTGAATCAGGCTAGATGTGTAATTGCCTTTTCCATCAGCGATACAGGCATTGGCATTGCCCTGGATAAGCAGCAGGTAATCTTTGAAGCGTTCCAGCAGGCCGATGGAACTACCAGCCGTCGCTATGGTGGCACGGGTTTGGGGCTATCGATTAGCCGCGAAATTGCCCATCTCCTTAGGGGCGAAATTCAACTGGTCAGCCATCCGGGTGAGGGCAGCACCTTTACCCTTTATATGCCGCAAATTTATGGGAGACCGAAAGAACAAAAGATAGAGGGCCAGGCAAGGAAACCTGGAGGAAATGGGGAAGTAGCCTCATTCCCCATCCCCCATCTCCCATCTCCCATCCAAAGCTCAGAATCCTCCCTCTCCCTCCCATCCGCCTCTTCCCTGCTTGCACCCCAACCCCAACTCCCTACCGAAAACGACCTGCAGGACGATCGCGACACCCTTCAACCCGGCGATCTGACCCTTTTAATCATTGAAGATGACCCCAACTTTGCCCGTATTCTGTTAGAAATGGCACGCCAGCGAGGGTTTAAAGGGTTGGCGGCAACCCATGGGGATGGGGGATTGGCCATGGCAAGAAGATTTAAACCTACCGCTATCATGCTAGACATCAACTTGCCAATCATGGATGGCTGGCAAATCCTCGATCGCCTGAAGCACGACCCCAATACCCGCCACATTCCGATTCATGTCATGAGCGTAGGGGAGGGTAAACAACGCAGCTTACAGCAAGGAGCCATTGCCTATTTGCAAAAGCCAATCAGTAGTGATGCCTTACTTACCGCTTTAACCGATATGAAAGCCTTCATCGATCGTCCGGTGAAGAACCTGTTGATTGTGGAAGACGATTCTCTCCAACGTCGTAGTCTGATTGAACTGATTGGCAATGGAGATGTCATTAGTACCGCAGTGGGCACCGGGGCAGAGGCTCTAGAAGTACTTCAGTCTACCCGGTTTGACTGCATGGTGCTAGACCTGGGGCTACCTGATATGAGCGGATTTGAGCTAATCGAGCAGATCAAACTACAGCCTAACCTGGGCTACTTACCCATCGTTGTCTACACGGGCAAGGATCTGAGTCATCGGGAGGAAACTGAGCTGCGGCGCATTTCAGACACAATCATTGTGAAAGGCGTGCGATCGCCCGAACGTCTTTTGGATGAAACTGCCCTATTCCTCCATCGGGTTCAGGCGAGTATGCCTCCTCCCAAACGGGTGATGCTTGATCAAATCCGGCAAAGCGATCCGGTTCTGGCAGGCAAAAAAGCCTTGATTCTAGATGACGATGTGAGAAATATCTTTGCTCTCACCAGTCTGCTAGAACGGTATCAGGTGCACGTTCTTTATGCAGAAAATGGCCGGGATGGCATCAGCGTCCTACAAAACAATCCCGATATTGACGTCGTGTTAATGGATGTGATGATGCCGGAAATGGATGGGTATGAAACAACCCATGCCATTCGTCAGATTCAACAGTTTTCCAATTTACCCATCATCGCATTGACGGCAAAGGCGATGCAGGGCGATCGCGAAAAATGTATCGAAGCCGGTGCTTCAGACTACATTACAAAGCCCGTGGACACAGAGCAGTTGCTTTCCCTCCTGCGGGTGTGGCTGTATCAGTAAAAAGCATACCCGCCGAAGGCTCGTTCACTGCATCAATTCAAGGCTCCAGCAACTATTGACACGACTTGGAAGGTTAGCCTGGATAATTCACGAAGGGTAAAAAGGGCACTATGTCGCAGCGGGCTTAATGGCGACTGTTACCAGATCATTCTGATCATCCGGGCCTTGGCGAGGGATGATTTCGGACTGGGCGATCGCAAATCCTGCCGCTTCTTCAGCATACCGATACCCAGTCCTTCAACCTGCGAGTCCGGGATTTCCTACGGCGTAACGAAGCGTTGCATCATTCGATGCTGGCATCTTGCTACGCGCTGCTGCCCCAGCCAGAGCAATTTCAGCCCTTCCCTGAGCTGATCACCCTTGAGCAAGATGGAGACCTGGTTGGAGTAGCCATGCTCCTGTCGGGGCAGGTTCTTTCCCTATCCATATTCTCATCGCTGGAAGGGGTGGACCTTCAGGAATGCTGGATTGTCAGTTGGCAACGGCAAACCCTGGCAATTTGCCGTCGATCAGACGCCCAACTTCAACTCGTCAGTACACTCCTGGTGAGTGACACCCTTACGTCACCCTTACTGACTTACTACCAGGGTTCAGTACTCCCATGGCGCAAATTTTCCAGTAGCGCTACAG
>JBAUTA010001337.1:0-1824 GCA_049581985.1 Kovacikia sp. | reverse complement strand
GTTTTAATGTACTCGCCCTTCCAGGTTCCAATATGCCGCTCAAAGATGGCAGGGACTTTATCAGCATCAATCCCCGTTTTGCTATCTGCCATGATCTGTTACCTGCATAAGACTTATGACAACATCCGGTGAGCACGACGCAACTGAGCCAGGGTCAAACGTCTCAGTCGCGCCGCTGACGCCAACGCCCACTCCACCCCTATTGACTCGGTAATGTACCCAGCTACTGACTATGCAACTTTCTTTTTCCGACCAATGTCCCGACTAAGCTTACGGCTTGTCCGTTGATATTCGTGGACAATGGGCAACCTTTCAGTTTGAAACTGCTCTAAAGCCTCCCTTGGATCGGCGCAGCTAGTAAGATAACGGGATAGGGACAAGGCATCTTCAAACCCTGAGGTCATTCCACGGGCACGAGTGGGACTCTTTGCATGGGCGGCATCTCCAATTAGAACAATGCGCCCTTCATAGAGATGGGGCAGTGGTGCAATGTCATAGGAATATCGGCACACAACCTGTTCCGGGGGCGTTGCTGCAATCACCGCCCGTGGTCCCTCCGGTAGTTTTGCGAGTTCCTTAAGGGGAATGGCCGTATTCTGCGGTTTGAGTACTCCTACCTCAGATTCGTCTAGATCCTGTTCAACGAAAAAGCCCCAATGGGTGCGTTTGGGGCTTCCCGCTTGCAGCGGATCGGGCCCAATATCAAAGAAATTGGCATAAATTCCCCGACCACGGGCATACACAATGAAGTTTCCTTCTGGGCAAAAAGTGGGATCGGAAACCACTCCCCGCCATACCAGATCCCCCAGATAGCAAAGATCCACCCCAGGAACCACAAATTTGCGAACTTTGGATAAAATTCCATCGCTACCGACCAAAATATCCCCTTCCCACTGGTTGCCATCTTTAAATCGGACGGTGACCCCGCGATCGGTTTGAGTCACCGATTCAAATTCAGCATTACCCTGGAGACACCCTGGCGGCAACGTTTCCAAAAGGGTTTCCAGAATTGCCTTGCGGTGAACCAGCATTCCCGGCAGTTCATTGTCCTGATAGGTTACCGCTTCAGAGCTAATGATGCCGCCTCGCAAATTGCGGAACTCGAAGTTTTTTACAGGCGCACCCGCATCAATGATCTTCTGGCAGATCTCCGGATTTCCTTGATGGAGCGCTTTCATGCCCGCTTGAACTAAAAAAATACCGCAGCCATCGGTACGCGGGTGAGATGTTTTTTCGAACAGCGTCACCTGGACCCCCGGCGAGCCAACAAACTTGCCAGATAAACGCCCGATGTCCCGGCACCAACAATTCCCACCCGGCAGCTTGAAGCAGCCGGATCATTTAACAGAAGCATAGGTTGACCTCCTTGCGCTGCTGGCTTGAGGGCTTTGCCCTAATTTCAGCAACCCATTCAGATAATGAGAGAGTAGTTACATTGTGCCCATTCAGTCTTTTACTGCTGCATCAATCGTTACCCTAACCCCTGTCATCTGCCCTAGGGAGCTGCTGAGTCCGGGGATGAAATTAGGGCTGAATGATTGGAACATCGTTCCAAATCCTCCCGTTTTTGAGCAACACTTGCCATAGGTCTATGCTAAACAATTCGATCGATAGACCTGAGTACCCAAAGAGGGAATTTTTTCAACCTTCTCCATAGCGGTTTGCAAATAGGTGAAGTACAGAAATGTGAAGTACAGTGTCGCTGGACCTCACACCCGTAAAACTGCCGTTAGTTCGCTACTTCTGGACTTACTAACCCCTGGATAGTCTAACCCCCTACAGGCTTTCACCGCCTCTGCCCTCACAACTTCCTCAACCTGTCTA
>JBAUTA010001336.1:0-1685 GCA_049581985.1 Kovacikia sp. | reverse complement strand
AATATTCAGCAGTTCAAAAATGCGATCAATCGATGCCTCTCCTTGCTTGAACTCGTTGTAATTGCTGGTTACTAAGGAGATCGGATCAATTAGCATCAGTACCGCTGTTAGATAACTAACAAATGCTCCGCCAGTCAGGTTCCCCAGATGAACCTGCCATCCTCCTAATAGCAGCAGTAGCAGCAAGCTGGCGGACTCTAAGAAGCCGACCACGGGTAGTTGAATTGCTTTTAACTGCTCGGTACGATAGCGGGCGCGACGATTGCGCTCTGCTTCCCGACTGAATCGATCGAGCATGTAATCTTCTGCGGCAAAGGCTTGGACTAAACGCATTCCACTGAATACCTCGACCAGCAAAGCCGATAGGTTAGAAATGCGGCTTTGACTGCGGAAGGAAAGCTTACGAAGCTGTTCACCAAAAGAGGTAATCGATAGGGCGATTAGGGGAGCAATCACCAGGGTTGCCAGGGTTAATTGCCAATTGAGGTAAACCATATAACCCAGTACCACAATCAGTTGTACGGTACTGGGAAGAAACTGGTGAAAGATTTTATTAACAACTTCCCCCACCCGATCAATATCCTCGGTCAGGCGATAGGCTAGGTCACCGCTTTGAGCTTTTTCAAAATAGCTGAGGCTGAGGCGTTGTAGATGGGCATAAACCTGCTTCCGAAGATCAAAAACGATCGACAAAGCAGCCTTTGCAATCAAAGAGTCCTGACCGTACTGGGCAATTTTTTGAATCAGGAAGACGAAAGAGCTAAGACCCGCAAGTTTGGCGATCGCAAGCACATTGCCTTGTGCGATTGCAACCGCTATTTCCCCAGCTATGCTTGCTAACAGGGGCCAAAGAGCCATAAAGACTAACGTGCAGACCAATGCTTGAAGAATGGTTCGACCGTGGGGTCGAACGTAAGCTAGAAGCTGCAAGTAGCGATCACGTGAGTTCAATGTTTGTTAGATTTTCGTTCTTGATAAAGGTGAAAAATGGATGGAGCAATCGAAACAACCATAATCACCAAAATAATCGGTAATAAATATTTGTCTACATCTGGAATCACCTGTCCCAGAAAATAACCTAGAAGCGTCACTCCAAACGTCCAGATAAACCCGCCTATTAAGTTATAAGAGATAAACGTCTGATATTTCATAGCCCCAATGCCAGCCACGATCGGTGCAAAAGTTCGCACTATGGGCATAAACCGGGCAAAGACGATCGCTTTTTTTCCATGTTTCCCATAAAAATTTTGGGCGGTAATTAAATTCTTTTTATGAAAGAACCAGGAGTCCTCCCGGCGGAACAATCGGCGACCAAACTTATGACCTGTTGCATAGCCAACATTATCCCCCACAACGGCACAGATAAAAGCACCCAAAACCAGGAGTTGAATATTCAGGATATTTTGGGATGCCAGAAACCCTGCTGTGAATAACAAACTGTCTCCAGGCAAAAAAAAGCCAACGAATAAACCAGATTCCGCAAAGACAACCGCCCAAATTGCCAGATGCCCCCCCCAGTAGCCCAGTGTTTCAATCCAGTGCCGTAAATGGGCAACGTCTAGATTCATGAATGTTTCTCCTGAGAGATCGGTGGTTAGTTATTAGTAGCCAGTCGTTAGAAAACTATCTAGCGCCAGATCAGGGATTTAAAATAAAACTTAGCAATGGGTTAAAACCCTCTAAGG
>JBAUTA010001335.1:0-1606 GCA_049581985.1 Kovacikia sp. | reverse complement strand
GCATGGGGGTTAACGGCTATACAAGTTGCGCGGATTACGGCGTTTTGCAATCTGAGTTATGGGCTAGGACAAATGACGGTTGGAGGGTTGGTGTTTTTAATTGAGCCGCTTTCAGTACCTAAAATGTTGCACTTTCCAATTTCTATTCATTTGCTTGGCTTGGGCTGTTTAAGTGTTGTTGCAAGTTATTTAATTGCCAGTGCGCTAAGCCAAAATTCGTTAAGGATATGGAAATGGAGGATTCCACATCTACCTTTGAAAGTCTCCATTGCTCAAATTACGATCTCATCGATAGATTGGCTTCTAGCAGCAGGAATATTTTACGTGCTGTTGCCGACTACGGGAATACCGAGTTACTCAGTGTGTTTAGCGGTGTACTTATTGGCTCAGGCTGCTGGAGTGATCAGTAATGTGCCAGGAGGACTAGGGGTATTTGAAACGGTGATGTTACTCATACTCTCTCCTACGGTGGGATCCAGTAAATTAATTGGAGCCTTGTTAGCGTTTCGAGGGATCTACAATTTCATTCCCTTAGGGATATCAGTATTGGCCTTTGGACTTTATGAATTGCGGCGAAAACGCATTGAAACTACTTTATGATGACCGAAACTTCGACACTCAAATGACGCAAGCCAACTCAGGGATTTTGATTGAGTCTTGAGCTGGTCTACCCAATTCCGATCCAGCGAATTTTGCAACAGCGCGACAGCAAAAGCTAGCACCCCTGATGAAGGGGTAAAGTTTGAGCGGATGCCTATGCCCCCGGCCCAGAGTCTGAAACCGGAAGAGATGGAACGGGTTTGGAGTGCGATCGCCCAACGCACCGAAACACGATTGCGAGACTATACAATGGTGCAACTGCTCAGCCATAACCTACGCGCGGGGGAAGTGGCTTCAGCGAACGTGGGTTCCTTTGATGGTCGCTTGGTCACGTTGACCCAAACCAAGAATAAACAGCCCTGCATCGTGCCGCTGTCTGAAGCAGCTCAACAGGCACTTCAAACTTACCTAGCAACCCCGCGCTCTATTCTGCTTCACCTCCATGGAGGCACATGACCTTAAACAGGCTGACCTAGTGGGGATCGTTGGTCCTCGCGGCGTTGTCTCTGAGGTCGTTAACGGGAAGAGAGACATTTGCAAAGCCCAAGCTTCTGCCCTCTCTCAGATTTTTTATGTCGATGTGGGGCTTTTCATCGCTTCAGAGATGTAGGGGGCGATCGCTAAAGCCAATGTTCAGTAGGGGTCTGCTCCCGATCCGGCAGGCTATATTTAACCCGCTTCGCTGTGGAAAACAATTTACTTGAGCTGCCCTGCAAAGACCGCAATCAAAAGCGCTACCCCTAATCCCAGCCGATACCAAATAAACCCCCAGGTATTGTGATTGCGCAGAAATTTCAAAAGCCATGCAATCGAAAGGTAGGAAAACACAAAAGCTGAAGCCGTGCCGATTAGAAGGGGGAGCAACATTTCGTGCTGTTTGAGGGCGTCTTTCCCCTGGACGAGGGTGGCAATGGTAAGCGCCGGAATCCCCAGCAAGAAGGAAAACCGTGCTGCCGTGTCGCGTTCTAACCCCAACAATAAGGCGGCTGTTAAGGTTGAGCCAGAC
>JBAUTA010001334.1:0-5628 GCA_049581985.1 Kovacikia sp. | reverse complement strand
ACTCCCAGTACTCCCCTGCCAGCAGGGGGGGCGGCTTACCTGCCTAAGGCGGCTGGTTCCTGGCCCCAGGGAGGGCAACCCAGCCAAAGTTCTGCTACGTTCAACACCGGGGCTTTAGCGTCGGGGGTTTACCTCCAGGAGCCCTACCTGCGGGCCACGGTGGCACCCAAGTGGCCCTCCCTCTATTATCTTTTCCCGGAATTTGACCATAACCTGGACGGGACGGTGGTTGGCAGTGGGCTGACCCACTCCGGTGGGGTGATTGATACGGCGGGTGATGGGGTGGGTGCCGCTGATGCGACGCCTGAGGATAATGTAGACCAGCGCCAGCCCAAAGATAATTTGGTATCTCCAGGTCCCTCTCCCGCCACCCTGCTAGCCGCTTTCCAGCCCTGGGGAGAACCCTATGTCACGGATGGCTATGTTTCTGGGGCAGCGGCGACGGCGGCGGCGGCAGCCACGACCACTCCATTTCGTGTGGTGGATTCTAACTCACCCTCGATTGTTGACTCCGGTCAGACTCAGAACCAGACCTATGCCACTCCTACTTCTACTCCTGTAACCTACACCCAGAGTAGTACAAACTACAGCTTTACCTATAAATCCTTCTACACCCCCCTCGACGATCGCCCGGTCAGTAAAGTTGCCCTCAAACCCCGGAAGCTACCCACCTCTGCGGGTTTCACCAACCCCTTCCCGCTTCAGGACAATAATGATTGGGAACTGCCGATCTCGACCTTGCCCGCTAACCCCCCGACGCAAAACACTCCCCCCAATCGCATCATTGTTCCCAATGGGGACAGACCCACCAGCGGTGTGACCGCAGTCATTCCCTTCCTGGATCGGGTCATGTTTAATGGACGGGAGTGGCTACCTTCGCGGGTGTTAGATTTTGACATTGGCATGTTACGTCGCACCAGCCCCCGATCGGCGATTCAGGTTTCTGGGAATACCGCGAATGCGCCCAATGATGTTTGGTTGCCTGTCACTGGTATTGTCTATGCCTTCCGCGAAGATGCGGTGCGGGAAGACGCCATCAATCGACCTGCCTCCGGCACCTACACCGATGCCACAACGCCCAGTGCCCCGACCGATCCGCCCGTTGCGCAAGCTTATTCCGTCGGTGCCACAGTCAATCCTGAACCTAAGCTGTCTATCAAGTCAGTTGATTACGTCCCCGATCCCAATCGCCGTCCCCACGGCTTCCGTCTCCGCAACGGGTCTGTTTTGAGACGCCATCCCAGCCGGAACATTTCTAACCAGGACAATATCCGGGGGCTGTCGTTCTTTACAGACAACCCGGTGTATATTATGGGCGACTACAACCTGCACCAGGCTGGCACAGACGATGATACCAACGGTGCCCGTCTGGAGGAATTCCAGGAACAGTTGCCCACGGGTTTGTATAACGAAACCCAGTTCTATAGTCGCTCCACGCGTGATACCAACTTTGCCACGATCGCTGGCGATCGCTGGCGACCGTCGGAAATCCTGGCAGACGCCATTAGCGTAGTCTCCAATACTCTCTGTGATGGCAGTGCGATCGATACTTTCATGACTGCCAACAGTGGTAGTGGTGCATCGATCTCTGAAACTACTTACTCCGGGCGTCCGTTTACTGACTCCGGGGCCGCGATCCCTACGAGTTTCTACCCCTACCGGAGAACCACGGGTGATACTGGGGCGGCGGATGTCTACGATAACTCCTCTAACGGACTCTATGGCCCTGGTTGCCTGGCTGCCAACCGGACGACTTTCCTCAACCAGAACCGTCCCAGTACCGCATTACCCTCCTTAGTAAACACCGGGTGGACGTGGATGCGGGAAAACCCATCCGATGCCTTCTCGCCGATTAGAGTCTCCCGCAATGGGGATGGAATGGTGTTCCCGCCCCTCAACTCAGCGATCAATGCGACACCACCAACTCCAAACGCACCCAGCACTCCCCGCATACCTGGCACCTATGATGTGGCTCCAATTAATGGTTCCTATTACACGATTTCAGATGGCAGACCGATCCAAACTGCTCAGGACGCGCGGGTCAACACGATTATCGTCAGCGGTTTGGTGCCTTCCCGCATCAACCAGTCCTACGGAGGCATGCACAACTTCCCCCGTTTCCTGGAAGACTGGAATAACCTGTGGTTCTCCGGTTCATTCTTGCAGCTTAACTTCAGTAACTATGCCACCGCACCCTTTGACCTGGATGCGGTAGAACCCGGTGCTGCTCCCGTGGCTGGAGAACGGATTTCCTACTACAGCCCACCCAACCGTCTCTGGGGGTATGATGTGGCGCTCCAATTAGCTCCCGCAGGCCCAGCCGCATCCCGGTTTGTGACGGCAAATAAGGAGCGTAACGAGTTCTATAATGAACCCGCCGCCAACGACCCTTACATCCGAAATCTCTGTCAGGCAGTCAAAACGAACCCTCCAACGGGTGTTAACCTGACAAATCTTAATTGCCCGACCTGATGGATCAGGGGGAGGTCGGTAATAGGTAACAGGCCCTCGTTCCCTTTCACCGCTTTTCCTATCTCCCCCTTTCCCCGCCTTCTGTCCTTTCCCCATCCTTTTTTCTGGAGCACCCTGCCATGCAAGCCAGTCAAGTCCAATCTATTTCCTCTGGGATGGTATTGAGCCTGTTGTTGAAGCTGCCTCAGCAATTCCGCTATCGACGAAATGCTCAGAAACAGGCGGAACAGGGACTTTCTCTGATTGAGTGTCTGGTTGCGATTATTATTGTCTCTTTGACGATTCTGGCAATTACCCCGCCCATTTTGTTGGCAACGGGAACCCGTGTGCAGTCCCGACGGGCGGAACAGGCGAACCATATTGCCCAAAGTGAGGTCGATCGCATCCGGCTCTTAGTAGAACGGGGCACTTTTGCAATCACGGATCTGCCCGCGATCGGTACGGGTGGCAACACCAATATTGGTGCGGTAGGAGCTGCCACCACCGTTGCCTCTAATCTTTTATCTTCTCCCTCAAGCTGCAATACCTATCCTGGCACCGCAGCCGTAGCCTGGAATAGTTTGGTTCAGGTAGATGTGGATGGGGACTGTGTGCCTGAATACGTCATGCAGGTGTATCGCAATACGGGATGGTGGGGGACTAACCCCCTGACCAATCCTCCCTCTGCCTTTGATGTGGGAGTCAGGGTCTATGTCTATTACCCTGGACAAACCCTTCCCACCTTGCAAACTACGCGAGCTTCTCTGATAGCAGGGACTAATAATCGGGATGCTCAGACGGGAAATGCCCGCAGACCGATGGCAGTGCTTTATACCCGCATGTCTCGCAATGATCAAAGCAAATCCCTCGGGACGATTTGTCAACAAACAGGCGGCACAACTTGCAATTTCTAATCCTCTGGTAAAAGCGCTGGTTGACATAACAGGACGGTGAGAACAATGGCTAGACTCCGCTGGATCAAAAAACTCTGGTTGGCCCATAGAAAGCGCCCGATCGCCGGGTTTACGCTGATTGAACTGCTGGTTTCAATGGTGATTGGGACGATTATTACAGGGGCGTTGCTTTCCCTGGTGGTGGATCTGAATAACACAAACCAGAAGGACACCGCCCGCAGCGAAACCCAGCGTGACATGCAACTGGCCATGAACTATATCACCCAGGATTTGCGTGAAGCGGTCTATGTTTACGATGGGCAATGCTTACAGGGGTCGGGAGCGGCGACCACCTTCTCCACATTCTGTCCCGGTCTTGTTAATTACATTCCTGCTGTGATGACCTCGAATTCGGCAGCGGGGCAATATATTCCTGCGCTTGCCTTTTGGCGGGCCGATACCTTGCCAGATGCCGTGTTACAGCAATGTCGAACCGCAGCCACTACTTCCCAGGCCGCATTAGATGCCCTGACTGCCGCGAATGTTCCCTGTATCTCTGGCAAGACCTATACGCTGGTAGTGTACGCCATTGTCGTTGATCCCCAGACAACAGCCAATAACCCCTGGCAGGGTAGGGCACGGCTCGTTCGTTATCAATTTAGTCAGTTTAGCTCTAGTGGAGCTGCCAATCCGGGTTGGGTTAATCCGCTTCCAGATCCCGGTACCACTTTTCAGCAGTGGCCCTTCCGGTCAACAACTTCGGCCATTCAACCGACCTTTGTACGTCCAACTAACTCTCCAGATGTGCTGGTAGACTTTTTAGACGATACCAATGCGGCAAGTCTACCGACGAACCAGCAGCCTAACTGTCAAGATCCGAGTGATACTAGCTCCACAGCAACCACGAATCCCCGCTATGTCATTACTCCTACCAGTCCGACTGGTGGCGTTCGTAGCTTCTTTGCCTGTATCCGGGGAAAAACGTTGACTGCATCCACCCTGGAGCAATCCGTTAATCAGGAAGTCCGGCTCGTATTGACTGGAAACGTGGCAGGTCGCTCTGGATTCCCTCTTAATACCGCCAGCACTACTCGTCTGTTCCCGTTACAGACGCGGGTTCTGGTCCGGGGAAGTATTAATAAACTGCCTCAGTAGCGCGCTCTAATTTCCTTAAAAATTGTCTCGAAACCCCAGCCTGGAGAATGAGGATGAACAAGCGAATTCGCCCAAACCGATCAACGGCAGGATTTACCCTGATCGAGGTTCTGGTCGTCATTATTGTGATTGGGATTTTGTTTGCGATCGCGTCTCCCGGTTGGGAATCTTTTTTAAGCCGACAACGGGTGGGGACTGCTCGGGAGCAGGTGCTTCAGGCAATTCGCCAGGCTCAAAGCCAGGCGAGAAGCACGAGAACTTCGCGGGTTGTCTATTTTGATCCCAATACCGCTAATGGACTTCCGAGGGTAACTTCTGCGCCCTTTCAACGGGGAGGCGCTTCTGTTGCAGTAACGGCTTTGACCGGTTGGAAAGTTCTCGGTGGAGATGGGATTCAAGCAAACTCATTGAAGATGAGTGTCAGCCCAGCGAGTGCGAATAATCAGATTATCTTTGACGGCAATGGGGCTGTAGCCCAACCTCCTACCACTTCGGGAAGTCAGACCTTGCCCTTTACGGTAACTGTAGCCAGGGGAAATACCACAGCCACGGGGACCAATCGCTGTGTGCTGGTGACCACCCTGTTGGGAGCCACTCAAACCGCCGAGGGATCGGCATGTCCGTAACTTTTTATTCCCAATCCTAAGCCTGGTGGTCTGTAAAGACTGGCTATAAAGACTATTTTGCAGGGTTGACAACCCTTGAAACATCCGGAGTATGGGGTTGGTAGATTTAAGTTATTCCTCAAATCTATCCTGACGGACTGCTGGTGTCGCAAACCCTAAATTTTGCAGCAGGGGGTTTGGGGGTTTCGTCCTTAAGCAGGGGTTCCATCTCTTCACCCCTTTCAAAACTTGATTTTGTTGTACTACCCTTGAGGAGATGTATCGAGACCAGCTTTAAGACTAGAGATTCGGGTGTTAAATTCCTCTTCAGAGAGCCGCTGAACGTCCTGTCCTGGTTCAAAGCAGAGGGTAAGATAAGCCATATTTTGTTCTAGTTCTCCAGTAGTCATATTCAAAATTAGGACGTTCATACCACCATCGGCTGTCGCAACGACTTTAACAGGACGGTTGTTCACTACGAAATACCAGGGGAACCCTGCGCTCATTGGTTTATTCCTCTGACT